>NZ_CP118522.1:600000-900000 GCF_028885435.1 Mesomycoplasma ovipneumoniae ATCC 29419 | reverse complement strand
AACAAATCGTTCTGAGACAAAAAAAGCTGTTGAATACATTTTTAATGTCAAAGTTGAAAAAGTTAATATTTTCACTGTTCCAAAAAAAGAAAAAAAACTAGGAAAATCACGTGGTTTTAGTACTAAATACAAAAAAGCATTTGTAAAATTAAAACCAGGATACACAATTAATCTTTTTGAGGACGAGACTCCAGCTGCAGCAAGCATTGACCAAACCAACAAAGACCAACAAGAATTTAGTCAACAAATTGAAGAAAAAAGAGCTGAGCTAGAGCAAAAAAATCAAGAAATAGCCCAAAAACTTGCAAAAAAACAGGCAGCAGAAAGTCAAAAAACTGAGGAAAATCAGTCTGAAAGTCAGCCTGAAAGCCAAACTAACGAACAAGGAGAGACAAACTAATGGCGCTTAAATATTATAAACCAACAACAAACGGCCGTCGTCATATGTCTTCACTTGATTTTGGCGCAAATTTAACAACAAATAAACCCGAAAAGTCTTTGCTTGTAACTTTAAAAAAACACTCAGGCCGTAATGCTCAAGGTAAAATTACCGTTAGACATCAAGGTGGACGGCACAAAAGAAAATACCGTCTAATTGATTTTAAAAGAAACAAAGACAATATTCCCGCAATTGTAAAAACAATTGAATATGACCCAAATCGTTCAGCAAATATCGCCCTTGTTTCTTATATTGACGGTGAAAAACGTTACATTTTAGCACCTAAAAATCTAAAAGTAGGACAAAAAATTTCCTCCGGTCCTGAGGCTGATATTCTTGTTGGAAATTGCCTTCCGCTTAAAAATATTCCTGAAGGTACTTTTGTTCACAATCTCGAACTCCATCCAGGAGCAGGGGGTCAACTAATTCGTTCAGCCGGAACTTGAGCCCAAATTCAAGGCCGTGATGAAAGCGGAAAATATGTTATTCTTAAATTAAAATCAGGAGAATACCGCCGAATTTTATCTACTTGCCGGGCAACTGTTGGTGTAGTTGGAAATGAAGAAAATTCACTTGTAAACATCGGAAAAGCAGGTCGAAATCGTCACAAAGGAATTAGACCAACCGTTCGGGGATCAGTAATGAATCCAAATGATCACCCACATGGAGGTGGAGAAGGTAAACAACCAATTGGACGTAAAACTCCACTTACTCCTTGAGGTAAAAAAGCACTTGGAGTTAAGACAAGAAATCCGAAAAAAGCTTCAACTAAATTGATAATCCGTTCAAGAAAGGAATCTAAAAAATAATGGCTCGTTCACTTAAAAAAGGTCCATTTGCTGATGAGCATCTTCTTAAAAAAGTTGATGATGCAATTATGAAAAATTCACGCAAACCAATTAAGACTTGATCACGCCGGTCAACTATTTTTCCCCAGTTTGTTGGTCTAACTTTTTTGGTCCACAATGGCAAAATTTTTAACGAAGTTTATGTTACTGATGATATGGTAGGCCACAAATTAGGTGAGTTTTCACCAACAAGAACTTATTATGGGCACGGAAAAGACAAGGCTAAAAAGAAATAAAAGGATAATATAAATGAATTTAGATAACAATAATTATGCAGTTGCTTCTTTAAAAACCCAAAGAATTTCTGCCTCAAAAGCACGCCTTGTTGCTAATTTAGTTAAAAATAAACCTGTCTTTGAAGCCCTTTCAATTTTGGCCCATACTAATAAAAAAGCATCACCAATTTTTCGAAAACTAATCAATTCTGCCATTGCCAATGCAATTAATAATCATGGTCTTGAACAAGCAAATTTAGTTGTAAAATCAGCGATTGTTAATGAAGGTCCAACGCTAAAACGTTTTCGTCCACGGGCAAAAGGATCAGCAAGTCAAATTCTTAAAAGAACTTCTCATTTCAAAGTTGTTCTTGCAGCCCTAGACAACAGTCAAGATTCAAATACTTTTGAGACTTTTGACTCTGAAAGTACAACTTCTGCTGAAGTTTTACCAGAAACTAACAATCAAGACTTAAATCCAAAACAAGGAGAAAAATAATGGGACAAAAGGTAAATCCAAATGGTTTCCGTTTTGGAATAACAAGAGCTCATAATGCAATTTGGTATGCAGACAAAAATAAATTTGCCACTAATTTGTTAGAAGATGTTAAAATTCACCGTTTTTTTGAAAAATTAACCCGTGAATACCAAATTGGAAATACAATAATTCGTCGTGATCGCAATAATGCAATTACTGTTTTAGTCTATACAGCAAGACTTGGTTCATTTCTTGGATCTTCAGGCGAAAATTTGAAAAAAATTGTTGAACAACTGAAAAAAACTCTTAAAAACCGTAAAATTGTTTTACACATTGATGCAATTGAAATCACAAATCCTGAATTAAATGCAAAATTAATGGCTGAAACAATCGCCCAAAAACTCGAACAACGTGGATCCTACCGAATTGCGCAAAAATTTGCAATTCGAACCGCACTAAAAGCGGGGGCAAAAGGGGTAAAAACACTTGTCTCTGGTCGTCTTAATGGTGTTGAAATGGCTCGTTCTGAAGGTTATGCCGAAGGTGAAATGAAACTGCACACTTTACGTCAAAATGTTGAATATGCAACCGCAATTGCAAAAACAACTTACGGAATTTTGGGCGTTAAAGTTTGAGTCTCACTTGGTGAGTCAAGACAAAAAATTGATATTGAATCTGTAATAAGAAGTGATAAAAGGAGATAAAAATGTTGCAACCAAAAAAAACTAAGCACCGTAAAACTTTCCGTCTTTATCACGATAAACGGGAAGCACACTCAGGAAATTTTCTAGCTTTTGGTGACTATGGACTTCAAGCCGTTGGCTCAGCTTGAATTTCTGCAGCCCAAATTGAAGCTGCCCGTATTGCAATTACAAGAAGAATGGGGCGTGAAGGTCAAGTTATTATTCGAATTTTTCCACATTTGTCTTTAACCTCAAAGCCAATTGGAGTTCGAATGGGATCTGGAAAAGGTTCAGTTGATCGTTGAGTCGCTGTTGTTAAGAAAAATACAATGATGTTTGAAATTAAAGGTGTAAAAGACGATGTTGCTCGTGATGCACTTCGACTTGGTGGGCATAAATTACCACTAAAATGAAAAATAGTAACTATATCTTAGGAAAACAATGGAATATAAAGAACTTTTAAAAAAAACACCAAGTGAACTTAACTCTCTTCTTCTTGAATACCGTTCTGAATTATTTACTTTAAGATTTAAAAATCAAAGTTCAAATTTAGATCAAACTCATAAAATCAGCCAGATTCGTAAAATAATTGCCCGAATTTTAACAATTCTATCCCAGCAAAAACTAGCCCAAAGTCCAAAGCCAAAAAAACTCACCAAAAAGCAAAAAAAAGCACAAAAAGTCGTATTTGCAAAATCGCCAAAATCAATCAAAGCCCATTTTAACGCACATATCAAGCCGCTTTTAGCCCCAAAAATTCAAACAAAACCAGCAGAAATGAGTAGCCAAAATGAACAATAATTTAGAAAAAATGCCCCAAAAGCGTAATCTTCGTAAAACACTGCAAGGAAAAGTGATTCGCACTTCTGAAAAAACAATAATGGTTTCTGTTGAGACAGCTTATAAACATAAACTTTATGGAAAACGGTTCAAAAAAACTAAAAAATTTGCAACTCATGACCAAGCAGGAACAGCAAATGTTGGTGATTTTGTTAAAATAGCAGAATGCCGTCCAATTTCAAAAACAAAACATTTCCGTCTAGTTGAAGTTTTACAAAAAAAAGGAGAAGTCTAAAATGGTTCAAGAACAATCTCGTTTAAATGTTGCTGACAATTCGGGCGCAAAAATTGTTGGTGTAATCAGAAATTTAGGTGGATCTGTTAAAAAAACTTCAAATATTGGCGACATTGTTGTAGTTTCTGTTAAAAAAGCAATTCCTAACGGAATGCTCAAAGAAGGACAAGTAGTAAAAGCACTAATTGTCCGTTCAACATACGGTCTTCGTCGTCCAAATGGTTCACATATAAAATTTGATGACAATGCAGTTGTGATTATCAAAGAGGATGGCACCCCAAGAGGAACACGTGTTTTTGGACCAATTGCCAGAGAAATCCGTGAAAAAGGTTACCTAAAAATCGCTTCACTGGCGCAGGAGGTTCTCTAAAAAATGCAAAAAATTCGTAAAAATGATTCAGTTGTAGTTTTATCTGGCGATGACAAAGGTAAAGTTTCATCTGTCCTTGAAATAATTCCTGCCAAAAATGCGGCAATTGTTAAAGATGTCAACATTAAAACAAAACACCGTAAACCTTCAAATCAAAATACAAAAGGTGAAATTGTCACTTATGAGGCGCCAATTTTGCTGTCAAAACTAGCACTTGTTGCCAAAAAAGCTGGAAAAGATAAGCCAGCTGTTCCAACTCGTGTTGGTTTTAAAGTCGAAAATGGTAAAAAAACCCGAATTGCAAAAAAAACAGGAAAGGCTATTTAGTATGACAAAGCTTCAAGAGCACTATCGTGATAATGTTTTTGGCCAACTAAAAGACCATTTTAATTTCAAATCCCCTTCTGAAGTTCCCAAAATTGTAAAAGTTGTCGTTAATATGACTGCCGGAAATCAAGTAACAAATGCAAAAGCAATTGAAGCTGTTCTTGATGATCTTGCAAACATTACCGGTCAAAAACCGTATAAAACAGTGGCAAAAAAATCACTTGCAACTTGAAAACTTCGTCAAGGAATGCCAGTTGGTGGAAAAGTTACTCTTCGTCGTGAACAAATGTGGAATTTTCTTTCAAAAGTTCTCAATATTGCAATTCCTCGTATTCGTGATTTTCGTGGTCTTTCACCTAAGTCTTTTGATGGTAAAGGAAATTTTGCCCTTGGTTTTAAAGAATCAATCGTTTTTCCTGAGATAACTTTTGATAAAATCACAAAAATTCGCGGACTTGATGTAATAATAGTAACAAGTGCAAAAAATAATGAGCAAGCCTTAAAACTTCTTGAATTATTAGGCTTTCCTTTTGCGAAAAAAAGTTAATTTTTTCGCAAAAAAATTAAAAATTTTTTAGGTTAAAGGATAAATCTATGGCAAAAATGTCGTGAAAAGTCAAAGCAAATCGGGCTCCTAAATTCAAAGTTCGCGCCTATACTCGTTGTCAGTTGTGTGGCCGTTCTCATTCAGTTTTAAGAAAATTCCGTATTTGCCGTATTTGTTTTCGTACTTTGGCTCACCAAGGACGAATTCCTGGAATTAAGAAAGCGAGTTGGTAAAATTATGGCTTTTATAACAGATCCAATTGCTGATATGCTAACCCGAATTCGGAATGCAACAATCAGAAAACACAAACAAGTATCATTTCAGCATTCAAAAATTAAAGCAAAAATGTTAGAAATTATTAAAGAAGCTGGATATATCAAAGATTTCCAAATTGAAGGCGAGCTTAAAAAAACAATAACTGTTGAGCTTAAATACAAAGGAACTACTTCATCAATTTCTGGACTCAAACGAATTTCTAAACCTTCGCTTCGCGTTTATGCTCCTGCCCAAAAAATTCCTTTTGTCCAATCTGGCTACGGAATTGCAATTTTATCAACTTCAAAAGGGCTCTTAACTGATTCACAAGCAAGAAAGGAAAATGTCGGCGGTGAAATTATCGCCTACATTTGGTAAAAAATATGTCACGTGTCGGTAATCGAGTTTTAATTATTCCTGAAAAAGTTAGCGTTGAAATTAATGGCTCAAATGTTAAAATTCAAGGTCCGCTTGGTATTTTAGAGCGCCAATTTTCTGATTTAATTACAATAATTCAAGAAAATAATACACTAAAGACAATCAGAAAATCTGAAGAAAAACAAGTAAAACAACTTCATGGAACCACAAATTCTCACCTTAGTGGAATGCTAATTGGTGTCTCAAAAGGTTTTCAAAAAGAACTTAAAATTAAAGGGGTTGGGTACAAGGCAACCTTAAAAGAAAAAGTTATTGAACTTTTAGTTGGTTATTCTCATCCAGTTGAACTCAAAGTGCCAGGCGAACTTGATGTTTTAGTACCAAATGCAACAACTATTGTAATTAAAGGGATTGACAAACAAAAAGTTGGCCAATTTAGCGCCCAAATTCGTCAAGTTCGCAGGCCAAATCCTTATTCAGGCAAAGGAATTTCCTATAGTAACGAAATTCTTAAACTCAAAGAAGGGAAAAAAGCTTCTAAATAATTATGCAAAAATCACGTAATTTTCACCGAAAAGCAAAACATGTCCGTATTTTGAAAAAACTTAGTCCTTCGCACCAAGAGCAAAAAAAATACCGGATTGGCGTATATAAATCTTTACGTCATTTTTATGCTTATATTTTTGATCCTTGGAAAAATCAAGTTATCCTTTCGGTTTCAACACTTGATAAAACTGATAAATACAGTGGAAATATCCAAGCTGCAAGTAATTTAGCCCCTGAATTATACGCTAAATTAAAAGAGCTTAAATTGGAAGAGAATCCTTTTGTTTTTGACCGAAGCGGTTATTTATATCATGGTCGCATTAAAGCTTTTGCCGAATCATTAAGAGCCCAAGGAGTAAAATTCTAAAATGGATACAAATCTTCAAAATAAACCTGTACAGCAAAAAACAAATCAAAACAGTCAAAATCAAAAACAACTGACTCCAAAAGAAGCCAACCGTCAACGCCCACGTGCTCAGCGTCAAAAACCAAAAGAAAAAAATTTTCGCCCTGAGTTTGAAGAAAGAATAATTTCAGTTGCCAGGGTAACTAAAGTTGTAAAAGGTGGTCGCCGTTTTTCTTTTAGTGCCTTTGCCGTTGTTGGTAACAAAAAAGGAAAAGTTGGACTAGGACACGGAAAAGCTAACGAAGTGCAGGACTCAATTCGTAAAGCCGTTAAAGACGCACAAAACCGGCTTGTGTCTGTGCCAATTTATCGAAGATCAACTGTTCCACACGAGATAAATGCTAAATATTCAGCCTCAAAAATTCTCATCAAACCAGCCCCAAGAGGTAAAGGAATTGTTGCTTCAAACACCGTGCGTGCTGTTGTTGAACTTGCTGGATATACCGATATTTATACAAAAACTTACGGATCAAGAACAAAAATTAACGTTGTGCGTGCAACTCTCAAAGCGCTTTTAGGACTTAAAACTATTAATCAAATAGCTGAACTTCGTGATCTTAATCCTTCACAAGTTTTAGCCCAAAAAAAATAACTTTTGCTTTACAAATTCATAAATTTTTCCCTTTATTAAAAAAATAGCAAAAAATCTTGTAATTTTTAGTGCCTCAGTGTAAAATTTGGGCACTAAAAATTGCTTAAAACTTTTTTATGTTTTTTTGAAAAAAAGTTTTAAAATAAAGTATAATAATATAACTTAAAAAAATAGGAACAAACATGGCAATAAGACTTGAAAATTTAACTTATACCCCTGGTGCAAGAACAAAAAAACACCGTAAAGGGCGTGGGCATGCTGCTGGAAAAGGTAAACAAGCCGGTAGAGGTCAATCTGGACAAAAAAAACGTTCAACTGTTCGTCTTGGCTTTGAAGGTGGTCAAAACCCTTGATTTCGTCGTGTGCCAAAAATTGGTTTCCGCAATTTTAACTCAAAAAAATATGAAATCTTTAATCTAGCCGATCTTGAAAGCCGTTATCAAGATGGGGATAAAGTTAGTCTTGAGTCACTTTATCTTAAAGGTGTGCTTAAAAAACGTAATTTGCCAGCCAAATTACTTGCAAAAGGTGAGTTAACAAAAAAACTTTTTGTAACAACAAATGCTTATTCTGAAGCGGCATTAGTTAAAATTGAAGAGCTCGGCGGTTCAATAACTGAGGTAAACTAGTGAGCAAACTTTTTGCTAAACTTTGAGAAAAAACAAATTCTGGATATATAAGTCTGAAAAATTATATCCAACTTGTTTATAAAGAAAAAGTTCTTGCCCGCAAAATAATTTTTACATTTTTTTTATTGGTAATTTTTATTGTTTGTGGTACAATTACTATTCCTGGGCTCAGGTTGTTGCAATTTCAAATTGATACCAACTCATTTTTAGGTATCATTAATACCGTCGGTGGTGGCGGGTTACTTAATTTTTCAGTTGTTGCCTTAGGCATCAGCCCTTTTATTACGTCGTCTTTGTTTATGCTTATTGCTCAAACAAAGATTTTCCCTCCAATTCATCGACTTTCCCAGTCTGGTCCTGCCGGAAGAAGAAAAATCAATATAATTACAAGATTTTTGACTCTTCTTGTTGCGCTTATTCAGGCGATTGTTTTAATTCGAACCGTTATTCTTAATGAAAGTTTTGGCTTTGTTCGTTTAGAGATTACTAGCGCTGGATATGTTTGATTTGTTTTACCCTTAATTTTAGTCGCTGGTTCTTTGTTTTCCTTGTTTTTAGCCGAACAGATAACTGATAAAGGTGTAGGAAACGGTACTTCGTTATTAATTTTTTCGGGAATAATTGTTGGTCTTCCACAACGTTTTCGTCATGCTTTTGAGTATTTAGTTGATCTTTCTTCCCCTTCTTCCTTAATAACGCAAGTTCTTAGTTTTATCCTTTATATTGTTGCATTTTTGGCTATTTTATTTATATCAGTTTATGTTTATTTGGCCGAGAGAAAAATTCCAATTCAACAAACTGGTTCAGGGATGTCCAAAAACATTAAAGAAATATCGGTTTTACCTTTAAAACTAAATCCAGCCGGAATTATGCCAGTAATTTTTGCGTTAATTGTTGTTTCAATCCCTTCACTTTTGACCGGATTTTTTGACCGAAACACTTCAGCTGCCCGTAATTGAATCGATAATAATTTGCAAATTCATCATCCAATTGGTCTTAGTATATTTATTGTATGTAATATTATTTTTAGCATTATTATGTCGCTTCAGCAATCACGGATTGATAAAATTTCCCAGGATTTTGCAAAAAATTCAACTTTTATCCCCGGTATTCGTCCTGGCGAGCAAACTGAAGATTATTTAATTGGTGTTATTCTTAGAATTTCAGTATTTAGTGCTATTTATTTAACTTTTCTTGGAATTTTTCAGCCAATTGCGATAATGTTAGGTCTACCTTCGGCAATAACTTTTTCAGGAACTTCGATAATAATTTTAGGAACAACTGCTCTTGAGACTATATCGCAAATTAAAGCACGTTATGGAGCGCAAAAAGTACTAAAACAAACAAAAAAAATCCGCAAAAATCTTTCATACAAACAAGATTCTTCTTCGGCAAAGTCAAGTCGCGATTTATTATGGTAAAAAATTAAAAAAGGTCTGGAAATTTAACAATGTCATTATCTAATTCAAAAATTCTTTTAATTGGCGCCCCTGGTTCAGGAAAAGGTAGTATTTCAAAAATTCTAGTTGACAAGTTTAAATTAGTTCATATTTCTACTGGTAATCTTTTCCGTGAAAAAATTGAAAAAGATCGTGATTTTGCCGAGAAAATTCAAAACTATGTTAAAAATGGCCTATATGTTCCTGATGAAATTACAAATGATTTATTGTCAAATTTTATCAGTCAACTCTCGCCTCAGACAGGTTATATTCTTGATGGCTACCCGCGAACATTAAATCAACTCAATTTTATGAACGAAAATAAAATTGATGTTGACAAAGTTTTTTACCTCCAAATTGAGCCAGAGACAATAGTTAGCCGCCTTTCTCAACGTTTATTTTGCAGTAAATGTCAAAAATCATATAATTTATTACTGGCAAAACCAAAAGTAGAAAATACATGTGACATTGATGGTGAGCCTTTATTTACCCGTCCAGATGATCGTCCTGAAATTGTTAAGCTTCGAATTGAAAAATTTAATGAATCAGTAAGCCCAATTGTCGATTTTTATACAAAACATGGTAAAATTTATTACTTAAATGTCGAGAGAAGCCTGGATGAAATTGTTAGTGAAATTGAAAAATGTCTCTAATTAAAACAGAATTTGAAATTGAGCAACTAAAAATAGCCGCTAAACTCCTGGCAGAAGTCAAGAAAAAAATTTATGACTTTGTAAGACCAGGAATCTCTTTAAAAGAAATTGATGCCATCGCTTTTGATGAGATTATTGCTAGAGGCGCCAAACCAGCATTTCTAAATTATCACGGTTTTCCGGCAACTATTTGTATAAGTGTTAATGAAATCCTTATTCATGGTATTCCAAATGACTACATTCTTCAAGAAGGTGATTTGGTCTCTGTTGATTTAGGACTATCTTATAATGGTTTTTTTGCCGACAGTGCTTTTAGTAAATCACTTGGCCCAAATGCCGAAAATGAAAAACTAATAAAATGCGCCGAGGAAGCTTTTTTTGCCGGCTTTAAGGCAATCAAACCTGGTGCAACAACAGGCGACATTGGTTTTGCTATCAGTCAAGTAATAAGATCTTATGGATTTTTTACCCCTGTTGAATTTTGTGGCCATGGTATTGGTAAAAAACTGCACGAAAATCCTAATATTTTCAATTTTGGCGTTCCGGGCAGAGGAAAAAAATTACAAAATAATATGGTAATTTGTATTGAGCCAATGATCGTCCAGAGTTCTCCGCGAATAAAAATTTTAAAAGACGGATGATCGGTACAATCAAATGATGGTAAAAAAACTTCCCATTATGAACAGACAATTTTAATTCAAGACGGGAAGGGAATAATACTAACAGAAATGGATCAAAAATAGATGCAAAATTCTTCAAAAGAACAAAAATTATTATTTCAAGGTAAAATATCACACGTTTTTAACTCCCAAGAATATGAAGTAACTCTTGAAAACGGGGTAAAATTAAATTGTCATATTGCTGGGAAAATGAAACTTCACCACATTAAAATTATTTTAGGCGACAGCGTTAAGGTTGAAATGTCACCTTATGATCTTTCAAAAGGAAGAATTGTTTACCGCTTTAAATAATTTTTTTTGAAATTATTACCTAAATTTAAAGGAAAAAAATGAAAGTTCGAGCAAGTATTAAAAAAATTTGCAAAGATTGCAAAATAATTAAGCGTCGTTCGGTAAACCGTGTAATTTGTGTTTTAAAAAAACACAAACAAAGACAAGGATAGTTTTTGATTTTTGTTCTATTTTGTTAGTATTTTTCACCTTTGAATTTTTAGAGGTGAAAAATAAAATTTTATAAAAAGGAAAATATATTTATTTAAATAAGTTTAAAATATGGCACGTATTCTTAATGTTGAAATCCCCAATCATAAAAGAATTGTAATTGCTCTTACAAGTATTTATGGAATTGGAAAATCGCTTGCTGCAGAAATAATTGACAAAACTGCTGCAATTCAGCAAGAAAAATTTGGGAAAAAATATCCTGTTTTAACCCAAGATACAAAAGTTAAAGAAATTCAGGAAGATGTTTTGCAAATCATTCGTGATATTGCAAAAACTTATAAAACCGAAGGTGACCTGCACCGTGAAGTTCAGTCAAATATTAAAAGACTAATTGAAATTAAATGTTATCGTGGAATCCGTCATCGTAAAGGTCTTCCAGTTCGTGGTCAAGTAACTCAGAAAAACGCCCGTACTCGAAAAGGCCCAAGAAAAGCAATTATGGCAAAAAAAGACAAAGGTAAAAAATAGTTAATCATGGCAACTAATACACGTAAAGTTAAAAAAATCCGTCCAAAAAATGTAACAGCCGGAATTGCCCACATTCACTCTTCACACCAAAACACGATAATTTCTTTCACTGACAAACAAGGAAATGTAATTTCTTGAGCTAGTTCAGGATCAATTGGCTTTAAAGGAACAAAGAAAAAAACCGCATATGCTGCTACCTTAGCAACAGCTGCTGCTGCCCAAAAAGCCCGTGAACACGGAATGCGCGAAGTTGTTGTTCACCTTAAAGGAACTGGGCAAGGGAAAGAAGCAGCCCGTAAGCAAATTATCACTTCAGGAATTAATATTTTACTTACCCAAGATGTTACACCAATTCCGCACAATGGAACTCGGCCACCGCGTAAATGATTTAAACGTCAGGAAAAAAGGTAGGATTTTATGAAAAAACATGCAAATGTTTATTATTCTGAAAACTTAACTGACCAAATTAGTGAATTTGAAACAAGTTTTGAACTAAAACCGCTCGAGCGCGGACTTGGAAATACAATTGGAAATGCCCTTCGTCGTGTAGTTCTCTCTTCAATTACTTCTTGTGCAGTTTTTGGGGTAAAAATTGCCGGCGTAACTCATGAATTTAGTATTCTTGATGATGTAATCGAAGATGTTGTAACCATCTTAAATAACCTAAAAAGAGTCCGTTTTTTCTATGATCCTGCTCTTTTTGATCAAAATCAAATTCACCGGGCAAGTTTTAACGGCCAAAAAGCTGGACAAATTTATGCTCGGGACATTGTTTCTGATAGCGGACTAAAAATTGTCAATCCTGATTTATATATTGCCGATGTCTCAAGGGTTAATTCACTTAAATTTGAACTTTTTATAACTTCAGGTAAAGGTTTTAGTGATTTTGAAACTAACAAAAAATTCGTAAACGAAGTTTTACTAAGTCTTGAATCCAACCTTGATGGTACAGTTTTGGCTGTTGATAGTGATTTTTCACCGGTCTTAAGTGCTAATTATCAATCTGTTGAAATTAACTCAGCCAGCCCGATTGTTGAAGAAAAACTAAGTTTTTCAATTAAAACTGACGGTTCCATTAAAGCAAAAGATGCTGTCTCTGAGGGTTCAAAAATCTTGCTTGCCCACCTTAATATTTTGGCAAATGTCGAAAACATTAACAAATTCTCCGAAGAATTTTTTGAACCTTTGGTTGTCAAAGAAGAACCATCCCGCCGCTTTTCAGATGCAATTGAGTCCTTAGACCTTTCCGTACGCTCAATAAATGCACTCAGACGCGCTCATTATTATAAAATTTCTGACATTGAAAACCTAACACAAGATGACTTTGAAAATATTAAAAATCTTGGCCGTAAATCAGTTCAGGAAATAATTGAAAAACTTGAAATATATAAAAACGAACAAAAAGGAGAAAACTAATTATGGCTAATCCGCACCAAATTTATTCCCGTGATGCTGCCTGAGATCGCCAAGTTTTCCGCTCACTTGCAACTTCTTTAATTTTACATGGTCATCTAAAAACCACGCTTGCGCGGGCAAAACGTCTTCGTTCTGTTGTTGAAAAACTAATAACTAAAGCTAAAAAAAACGATCTAGCAGCACGCCGTCAAGTTCTAAGTTATTTATATAACCAAAAAACCAAAGACGGAATGAAAGTTATGCCTTATTTGTTTACAAAAATAGCACCTCGTTACCAAGAAAGACAAGGCGGCTATACTCGCATAGTGAAAATTCCTAGCCGAAACGGTGATAATTCCAAAATGGCAATTATCGAACTAGTTTAGTTAGTAAATTAAAGACCAAAATCTAAAAAAGCCTATGAATTCATAGGTTTTTTTGTGCTTTTAGGTTAAAAATTGTTATTAATTCTTTGAAACCAAATATAAAAAATCCTGAGTTTGGCAGTTTGATGGCAAAAATTCACTTTTTAGTGAATACAAATATGCAAAAATACCCGTAAAATCCGTGATTTTTTGCGGCAAAGTCTTAATTCTTATAATTCTAAAATTAACCTTTTGCAAAAAAAAAAAAAAAATGCTTGGTCTAAGAAAAATTTAGGTTATAATTAGAATCACTTAAGAATAAGAGACTTTTAGATAAAATGAAAAAATTCACTAAAAAATACGGGTTTATTGGTTTATTTTTGGCTTTAAATCTTGGAATTTTGTTAGCAAACGTTGCTTTGGTAACAAATAATTGAATAAAACTGAATCCAAAAATTAACCATGAAAGTCTTTTAAAGTCAATTGTCGAAATTAAGCTTCAAAAAAACGACGAAGTTTCTTTTGCGACCGGTTTTGTTATAGATAATAAAATTATCACTAATAAACACATTCTTGAAAATAGCGATGAAATCGATATTTTTTATCGTTTTGCAAACGAAAAAGACTACAAAAAAACTAAAATTATAAAAATCTCACCAAACTATGACATATTAAGTTTGGAACTAAACACACAAGTTAAAAATCTTGAAATAGAAGAAGATTTTAACTATGGAGATGAAATTTTTACAATTGGAAATCCACATAATCTTGGCTTGACAATCAGCAAAGGAATTATTTCAGGAACTAATAAAGTAGCTAATCAAAATTTTGTTCGAACTAGTATCACAATTGAACCAGGAAATAGTGGCGGCCCCGTTTTAAACACTAAAAACAAAGTAATTGGTATCATGACTTTTCGGCTTATAAACGAAAAACCGGTTCAAGGTATTTCTTTTTTTGTACCCTCAAACCAGATAAAAGAGTTTTTAAATTCAAATTAAATTTTTAATTTTTTAAATCATCTACTATTAAATCCATTAAATAAATATAGTCAAAGTTATTAAAATTTGTGATTAGGCTTTACTCTATTAAGAAATTGTATAGCACAAAAACTTATCTATTCCTAGTTTATTGGCTTTAATTACATTTTCTTCTTTGGTGCTTTGAATTTTTTGGTTTGCTTTGAATTGTCTTTTTGCACTAATTTAAGCTCATATTTTTGTTCAATTCATCTATTGACTTTGTAATGAGGGTCAAGAGCTATTCGATGTCGCTTAAGAAGTCTAGTCGCAAGCTCTGGCTCATTTAAAGCAAAAAAAATAAGTTGGTCATCATTTGTAAAAAATGCGACACCACCTTGACCTTTACCCTTAGGCATAACTAAAATATATTTATTATTTTTATATTGTTCTCAAAGCTTTTTATCAAATTTTTTGAGATCTTCTCAATCTTCGTCAGTGAGTTCTCAAATATAAGGCTCATCAGCATAATCATTATCATTTTCATCTTTAAAATATTTTGCCATTGAACAAATATCTAGTATTATTTTATCTTTTTGATCTTGTGTTAAACTCTCTATAACATCTTCATAGTCCAAATCTTTAAAATCATTTTCTTGGATAGTTTGCTTGTAAAGGGAATATTTAAAACCTTTTTGAAAAGCAATAAACTCGTCAGGAAAATCTCAAAAATAAGACTCTAACCATTTATCTAAATTATTTGGATCAATTTTTTCAGGTCGAAATGCATTTATATCTTCAATTAATTCATTTTTATCTTTTTTTGATAAATTTTGGATTTCAAGTTGAACTATATCCATTTTTTTACTCCTATTTCATTAATTCATCTAATTAGTATTTTCATTTTTTAAATACTCAAATAATTTTTGGATCAAATTTGTATTCAATTTTTCGGTGCGGACGCCTTGGTTGTCTTTTGATTTTTTGTTTCGAGTCAAGTCCATAAAGAAGGCCGATAAAACTTGTGAACAAGCATTATACTAATATTTTATTGCAAAAAAAACTAAAACTACAAAAAATTTTTCTACTTATTTAGCATTTTTTTACGTTATTTTAATAACGTATTGCGAAGACTAATATGGATTTTTACTTAATATGGTATAATTTATTTAATATTTATTTTTATTATTGGTAACATTTGTATAAATATTGCAATTAATTAGCAATAATACAAACGTAAAAAATCATTGTTTTAAAGGATAATTTATGAACCAAAAGAAAAGTATTGCTATCGGCTTTGATCTAGGAATAGCATCAGTTGGTTGAGCAATCATCAATTCTGAAACAAATGAAATTTTGAATTGAGGTTCTCGGATTTTCAAGGCAAGAGAAGAAGGCGCGGCAGACCGAAGATCATTTAGAACAGCCAGAAGAACCATCCGCCGTAGACAATATAAAAGTGAAAAATTATTAAAACTAATTTTAAGATCAAAAAATATATTTGATTTTAAAAATATTGACGAAATTAAAAACTCTTTTTTAAAAAGTTCTAGTCAAAATAGCAATATTTTAGATCTAAAAATCAAAGCGCTTAATGAAAAAATAAATCCAAAAGACCTTGCATGAATTTTGCATGACTATCTTGAAAATAGAGGTTATTTTTATGAACTTGATGATAACCGTGAAAAACTTAAATATTATAACGGTGATAAATTCCCTACCGAGGTGTTAAGTGAGTTTTTCAAAAAAAACAATTTTTTTAAATCAAGTAAGTATAACTTCTCAAATCAGCAATGAACGGCTGAAATCAAAAAAGTTTTTGAAGTGCAAAATATTGATGAAGAGTTTCAAAAAAGTTTTTTAAGACTTTTTAATTATATACGAGATTTTGCAAAAGGCCCTGGATCTTTACACAGTGCAAGTGAATACGGAGTTTGAAAATTTGATAAAGAAAAAGGGGAAATTGAGCAAAAATATGATAATATTTGGGATAAAACAATCGGAAAATGTAGCATTTACCCAAAAGAATTAAGAGCCTCGCTTAATTCTTCTTCTTATGAATTTTTCAACCTTTTGAATGAATTAAGTAATTTAAGATCAGAATTTAATGCTGAATGAAGACTTAAAAAAGAAGATAGAGATAAGTTACTCAATGGATTGCTTTCTGGCGAATACAAAAATATTACTGTCAATAAAATTGAAAAAATCATAGAAAAAGATCTTGAAATAGGTGAACATGATTTCAAAGGAAGACAAACTCTTAAAGAAAAAGAATATGTGAACTTAGAAGGTAAAACAAAAAATACAAATATTTTAATAAAGGAAATCACTAAACATTCAGAAAAATATAAGAATTTTAAAGTTGACGAAAATTTTGTAAATCACCTTAAGGCACTTGATTCAATTTGTTCTATTTTACAAAAATACAAGGAAAAAAAAGACAGATTTATCGAGCAACTTGATAATATAGATCTTTCAGATAAAATTGATCTTTCAGATAAAACAGATGTTTCAGATAAAATATATGTTTTAGATTACTTTGGAATTATTAATAAAAAAGACGAATTTATTAATAATTTGTTAAATAATAAAGAACTAACATTCAAAAAAACAGGAAGTTATTCAGCAGAAGCAACAAGCTTATTTGTTAAAAAAATGCTAGAAACACAAGAGAATTCCGAATATTTAAAATATAATGATAAAGAGATTAATGATATTATTAAACAAAACACAAAGGCAAAACCGTTAACAAAATACTTAAATCCTTTTATTTTTAAAGACGAAATTTTACCTCCTTCTGTTAAACAAACTTTCGAACAAGCAATAGCAGTTCTAAATAAAATCATTAAGAAATATTCTAAAGATTACGAAATTTCAGGAATTTTTATTGAAATTCCTCGAGAAAAAAACGATGAAAAAGCAAAAAAGAAACAAGCAAATAAGACAGTAAAGAGCGGCCTTGATGAAATTTATGAAGTCATGAACAAAAAATACGGTCTTAAATCATTAAATATTTCAAGAGAAGATTTAGACGATAAGCCTGATCGATTATTAAAAAAATTAAAACTTTATTGCCAACAAGATGGGGTTGATTTATATTCACTCAAAAAAATTGATATTGTTGATTTAATAAATAATAGTTCCGAATATCATTTTGAACATATTATTCCTAAAGCTTATTTGCCTGATAATTCTTTATCAAATCTTATTTTAACAAAACGAGACCAGAATTTAAAAAAATCAAATCTTTGCGCAGCAGCTTATATGAAATCAAAAGGCATTAATGTTTATAAAGCCTATATTGAACAAATAGAAAAATTATTTAATCCTAAACTTGCAGCAAAAGATGATTCAAGTAAAATTTTTGGTTTAGATACAAAAGCAATGCATAAAAAATTAAAACTTCTTTATCAAGAAGAAATTGATCCTCATCAAAAAGAAGAATTTTTATCAAGACAATTGAATGACACAAGATATTCAACAAAATTATTTCTTGAAGTCGTAAAAGAACATTTCAGAGATAATCCGAATTTTTCTTATGAACAGCCAACAAAAATATTTACATTAAACGGGCATCATACAGCTTTTATTCGCGAAAAAATTCTCCCAAACAATAAGGATCGTACAGATAATAGACATCATGCAATTGATGCTGCAATTATCGGAATAATGGGAAATAAAAATCGACACGCTTTATCCTCATTGACAATCCAAGAAGGGTTGCGTCAATCAAAATATGAGCAAATTGAAGACGGGACTATAATTAATAAAGAAACAGGTGAAATTTTAAAGAATTCAGATTATGAAAGCAAAAAGTTTGAATTAGTTGAAACTATCTCTGGTTTGGTGAAAGAAAAATACGAAAACGCTAAAGATAAAGTTGAAATCAAATTTTCAAGAAAAATGACAAATTATACAAACTTACCTTTGTTTGACGACACTTTATATGGTCTTAGACGGAATGATGATGGCACCTACGACAAAGTTGTAAAAATCAACTTAGTTAAACCAAAAAGTCTAGATAATTTGAAAGACTATTTTGCCGATCCTAATCCTAATAGCGGCAAATATCTTGTGTTGATGTATCAAAGTCATAAATCTGAATTTGAAAAATTAAGAACAATTTTTAACAGACCCGAATTTAACGAAAAAGAAAATAAAAATAAAGATGAAAATGAAAATAAAAATAAAAAAACAAATAAAAATCCTTTTCAAGCATATATGGAGTGATTAGTTAGCGAAAAATATATTGATGAAGAAGAAAAGGAGAATGCAATAGGAGCGAATAAATTAATTTATTTTGATCCTGTTACTAATAAAAAAACACTTTTTAAAGATTTAAGAGTTGTAACAGAAAAAAATGTTAATAAAGATTTTGTCTTTGTTAACAAAAAACAAGGTGAAAAATCATTTCGAACCGGTAAGGAACAAATTTTTGCACTTGTTTATGAAAATAAAAAAGGCAAGCTTAATTCTATACCTGTAAATTTTTTGCTTAAACAGTATGGCACCAAACTTGATCGCGAGTTTTATTCATTAGATGAGGCGAACTACAATCAAGAAAATCTAAAAAAATACAAAGACAATGTGGGTATTGATCATCAATCAAAACCAATATTTATAATCAAGAAATCTGCAATTCTAAAATTAAAAGTTGATAAAGAATTTAAATTTAAATCTGAAAATAACAAAGCAAAAACCCTTGAAGAAAAAGCAACAGACTCTAAAAAATCAATTCTTATAAGACCGGATGATAATCATTATTTTTATATTTCTGGTATAACTAAAGGAAAAAAAGGTGATACTAGATTCACAATAGAATCGATTGTAACGAAGTTAGAATCGTTCAAACCTGCAACAAGTGGTCTTCTTAATGAATTTCAATTTGTTAGCCTTGACGAACTAGGGAATGAATATGAATCTAATGAGCAAAGAAAATTGGAAGAATACCTTATTAACAAAAACAAAAAAGTTAGAAAATAATTAGTACTTTAGACCCTAAAATTTAAAATTAATTAATAAGTGAAAAAACACTCATGAATGTAGTATAACTACAGGTTTTGAGTGTTTTTTTACTCTAATAAGAAATTGTACAGCACAAAAACCCGGGAATCAAGGTGATCGTGGAGAAAAAGGGTTTTACCCTAATAAGAAATTGTACAGCACAAAAACGGTGCTATGCTATTACATTTAGAACCTCAAGTTTTACCCTAATAAGAAATTGTACAGCACAAAAACAACCCTTTTCTATTTTATTTTAGACAAAAAGTTTTACTCTAATAAGAAATTGTACAGCACAAAAACTATTAACATTTATATTATTTTTCAAAATATGTTTTACTCTAATAAGAAATTGTACAGCACAAAAACATAAACCGCTGTTTTTCATGCCTTAAAAAAGTTTTACTCTAATAAGAAATTGTACAGCACAAAAACAATGGTGACGATATGCTTTTTCAAGTTCTCGTTTTACTCTAATAAGAAATTGTACAGCACAAAAACATAAACCTTAGAAAGAAACAAAAGGAAAAAGTTTTACTCTAATAAGAAATTGTACAGCACAAAAACAAAAAAAAGATATAATGTATATGATAAATCGTTTTACTCTAATAAGAAATTGTACAGCACAAAAACTTTTCCACAGTGTTCTTTAAAACAGTTAGGTTTTACTCTAATAAGAAATTGTACAGCACAAAAACTCAAATTGATTGCAGAAAACGATTGAATCAATGTTTTACTCTAATAAGAAATTGTACAGCACAAAAACAAAAATGTAAGCTGTTAAAATTTGTGATCAGGTTTTACTCTAATAAGAAATTGTACAGCACAAAAACGGAAAAATTATTTTTAAAAGTGCGGGATTTTTTAAACTAGGACAAAAAAAATTAACACTAAAGGTGTTGGCTTTTTTTGTCTGAGTTTAAGGAGAAAGCTAACACCCAAAGTGTTAGTTTTTTTAAATTTTCAAATGCAACAAAAAGGGAAATACTAATGTCAAGACACTTTAAAAAAGACGAGTTTGATATGATTTATAAAATTTACAATGAATTTGGATTAAAACAAACAATAAATTATATAAATGATATTTCGCCAGATACAAATTTTACAACCAGAAGTCAACTAGTTCGAAGAATCAAAAAAATTATTCGGTATTATAATAATGGTATGCAAGATCAATTATTAGATAAAAAGGGTGCGAGGAGAAAGCCAGGGAGTGGCAAACCTAAAAAACCAATTGAACCCGATTGAAACGAATTTACAAAAGAAGAATTAATAGAAATAGCTAAGAGATATTACGAAACCAACAAAGATAAATCAAAATCAGGAAAACTTAGTGAAGCCAAAACACTAAATATTCCCTACACCAAATCTGCAAAAATTTTTAATGTATGCAGACAATCAGTGGCAAAATCTAAAACTAGAGTTATAAAAGTAAAGGAACACAAAAATGACGCAATAATTAAAAAATCCTTTCTTGATAACAAAGGTAGGTATGGTCGCCTAAGGTTGAGTGCTTATATTTATATGAAATATAATATTTACATTAACCCTCGAAGTCTTGGAAGACATTTAAAAAGATTGAATTTAGTATGCAAAATTAGAAAAAAAAGAAGAAAGAGCGAAATTAAGAACACCAAATTCGCACTGCCGGATATTGTTAAACGCGACTACAATGATAAATTAAATAGAAATATTTTTGCTACTGATGTTACATATATAAAAGCTCCCAGAGATGTTAAGGAAAACCATGTATTTTTGTCTGTAATAATTGAGCATAAAACTAAAAAAATCAGAGATTTTAAACTATCTGTAAGCAATGATCTTGATTTAGTTATGGATAATATAAAAACATTTAGGTCTATTGATAAAGATTTTGTTATTCATTCAGACCATGGATTTCAATACACTTCAAAAGTCTATATTGACAAAATAAATAAAATGGGAGGAACTGTTTCGTTGTCTCGCATAGGAAATTCTTTGGATAATAGGGAGGTTGAATATTGATTTTCAATTATAAAAAGTGAATGCTTAAACGAGTTAAACTACAGTAAAATAACTTTTGAAGATCTGAAAAAAATAATTGCAGATTATATATTTTGATACAACAACTATAGAATTCAATCAATTTTAAATTGAAAAACACCACAGCAATATGCTATGATGTTATAATAATATTAAACTGTTAATTTTTTTTGTCCTAGTTTATTTCGTTTTACTCTAATAAGAAATTGTACAGCACAAAAACATTAGTTAAGGCAATAATTGGTATGTTTAAGTTTTACTCTAATAAGAAATTGTACAGCACAAAAACTTAAAATTGAAGAAAAAGAAGTCTACTCAGGTTTTACTCTAATAAGAAATTGTACAGCACAAAAACGAGCAGGTGGCGTTCTTTTGGAAACCTTTGGTTTTACTCTAATAAGAAATTGTACAGCACAAAAACCATACTATTTATTTCTTGCTCGCTTATACGGTTTTACTCTAATAAGAAATTGTACAGCACAAAAACCAGCCATCAAATTATCTAACGGATGGAAATGTTTTACTCTAATAAGAAATTGTACAGCACAAAAACAAACAAATAAGAGAACTTGAAAAAGCATATGTTTTACTCTAATAAGAAATTGTACAGCACAAAAACTCTTTGCCCTAAAAAAAAAAAAAAAAATATTGTTTTACTCTAATAAGAAATTGTACAGCACAAAAACAAATTGGGTTATCTGCTAATTTACTACTAAGTTTTACTCTAATAAGAAATTGTACAGCACAAAAACGGTGTGCCTGGTATTCCCGGGGTTCAAGGTGTTTTACTCTAATAAGAAATTGTACAGCACAAAAACCAGTATTTTTAGCCACAAATAAAGAAGCTAGTTTTACTCTAATAAGAAATTGTACAGCACAAAAACGTAAATTTTTAAAAAATGTTGAAATACTAAGTTTTACTCTAATAAGAAATTGTACAGCACAAAAACTCAATTTAAGTTATAAAAATTAGAGTCATAGTTTTACTCTAATAAGAAATTGTACAGCACAAAAACAATGTTTCAGTCAAAAATCTGCTTTATGACGTTTTACTCTAATAAGAAATTGTACAGCACAAAAACTTGCAATAAAAACAATTTCACAAGAATTTGGTTTTACTCTAATAAGAAATTGTACAGCACAAAAACGAGTGTTACACCAAGTTTTAAGTTGTTCTAGTTTTACTCTAATAAGAAATTGTACAGCACAAAAACATGAACTGGATGGAAAAGATAAAATTACTCGTTTTACTCTAATAAGAAATTGTACAGCACAAAAACTATTTGGGGAGATAATAAGGTAGTTAGTGTGTTTTACTCTAATAAGAAATTGTACAGCACAAAAACAGAGAATTTTGACGAAATTAGAACGGATTTGTTTTACTCTAATAAGAAATTGTACAGCACAAAAACCATTTCCCAAGCTGAATTTTTAAAAACAAGGTTTTACTCTAATAAGAAATTGTACAGCACAAAAACTCACTCTTTTGATACAGTTTTGGCTTCACCGTTTTACTCTAATAAGAAATTGTACAGCACAAAAACATTTCAATTTGTTAAAAGTAAATTTAAAATGTTTTACTCTAATAAGAAATTGTACAGCACAAAAACTTGAAGAGCAATTTTTAGAATTAGAAAATCGTTTTACTCTAATAAGAAATTGTACAGCACAAAAACTACATATATGTTTTCTTCATTTGTTAAATAGTTTTACTCTAATAAGAAATTGTACAGCACAAAAACTTTTCCGAGTGTAAATAATTTTTTTAAAAAGTTTTACTCTAATAAGAAATTGTACAGCACAAAAACTTATTATTCAAAAAGTGAAATTGACACTTTGTTTTACTCTAATAAGAAATTGTACAGCACAAAAACGGAGAACTAGGGGTCTTTTTTTCAAAAATTGTTTTACTCTAATAAGAAATTGTACAGCACAAAAACTTAATTGTTTATTTTCTTCTTCTAAACTAAGTTTTACTCTAATAAGAAATTGTACAGCACAAAAACATATTTTCAGCTTCAGAAATTATGATCTTAGTTTTACTCTAATAAGAAATTGTACAGCACAAAAACAAATAGGGTTATCTGCTAATTTGCTACTAAGTTTTACTCTAATAAGAAATTGTACAGCACAAAAACAATTAGCTGTTTTTGACGAAGACTTAGAAGGTTTTACTCTAATAAGAAATTGTACAGCACAAAAACGTTCATTTGATTTTTCCTTTTGTTTTTTCTGTTTTACTCTAATAAGAAATTGTACAGCACAAAAACATATGCTAGTTATACCTTGTTTTGAAATTCGTTTTACTCTAATAAGAAATTGTACAGCACAAAAACCTCATTTCAAAGAAAAAAACTGATTTTTTTTGTTTTTTTGTCAAAAAACCAGTTGTTTTTGAGGTTTTTTATTCAAAAAATGTTCTTTTGATGATGTTAATGTGAAAACGAAACTCGTTTTTTTCATTTAAATCTGAAAATAGAGGTTCACTTTCCAGAATTTCCCTATTTTTATGATTTTCAAAATAACTAATAATTGGTAATGGTGTTTTGATATCAATAATCGTTTTATCTTTATAAAAGCCAACAAGCTCGAGTTGGTCATATTTATTTATATATTTAGTAAAATCAGTAGTTAAAATTATAAATTTTGTGTTTGTAAATTGTAATAGGTCAATTAAATTAATAAACTCTAAATCTTTGAATATAACCAAGGGTTCAGGTTTGTTTGCAAAAAGAATTTCCATTATTTTTGCAAAATTATTTTTTGAAAGTAGAATATTTGGATTAATTTCAAATAGAGCCTTCAATAATTTAGTATTATCAACTTGATATTCAAGTAGTTCAAAACCTAATAAAGTATTGATTTTATCAATTATGGACAGAATTTCTTGATTATTAAAAAAATTGCTATTTTGTCACATTTCATCTTGAATAATTTGGTTACCTAATCAATTTTTTGGACTTAGACTAAGAAAATCAGTGATTTTGTTCAAATAAGTAAAAACGCTAATATCTTTAATTGAATATAGTTTTCCATCAAAATCAATCGATTGAACACCTTTTGATTGCTCATATTCAAAAAGGTCGTGTAAAAAAAGGTCAATATTTTCGCATTCAATAATTTTAATATTTTCCTTAAATTCAATTAAATTTGCTTTATTATTAAAAAAATTTAACATTATAATTTTATATACTCCTGCTCAAAATTGATAATTTCGTTTTTAGATTTTGAACCACTTAAAATTTCCATATTTTGATATTGCTGTTCGGTTAAAAGTAAAATACGAACATTTGAATTTTTGGGAATAATATTAATAATTTTTTTGCGTTCTGATTGATAAATTGTGTGCACAGGAATTATTTTGGCATAAATTGAATATTGAATCCGAATGTAGCCTAGTTTTAAAAGATTTTTAACAAACTTATTGTATTCAGGGTTTTGTTGCTCATTTTCTGAATAGATATCATACATTAATAAAATCCGCATTTCTCTTGTATTTACCTCAATTATATTAGCTTGCATTTTTGTTTAACTCTAAAATTTCACTGATTTCAGCATCGATAAATTTTTTAAAACGAATTTTCTTATTTTTATAAGTAATATATTTATTAAAAGATGTGAATAAATCCTCTTTGAATTCTTGGAATAAAAAAAATTTTTTGTTAATATGGTCAAAAACGATTTGGTCAATTCAAAAACGATAAGGTTCCATCAAATCACAAGCCAAAGGAAAATTATTATTAAAACTTTTATGATACACACCAAGCCGATTATCCATTCCTTTGGCACAAATAGCTCTGGCAACATAACTAAGTAAAACAGTGTAGCCATAATTTAAAAGGCTATTAATACGATCATCGCCTTTTTGGTCACGAGTAAAATTTTCACCAAAAAGATGCTTGAAATATAATTTAGCCACGTGGCCTTCACGATTTGTGACATCATGGTCTTCAACTTGGTCAATGTAGGAGGTCATTTTCTCTTCAATTTCAGCGTTAATGAGTTTTTTCTCGACCAAAGTTTCGAGAGATCTTTGAATTTTTAGGCGAATAATTTTTTTCCAAGTTTTACCTTTGTATTCTACCGACCATTTAATTTGTTCCTGAAAAACCTTATTATTATAGTAGCCGCTGTAGGGAATTATTAGTGAATTTGGTAAATGATTTTTGCAAATAATTATATTAACTTTCTTTTCAACAAGTTCGTTGATTAGCGGGATTGTAATAGTTGCTCGGTCATTTTCAAAAATAATAACTTCTACTGTGTCAATTGGGATTACAAATTTTTCAATATCACGTTTAATAACAATATTGTCAAGGAAAAGCTTAATGTAATCCGATTCGTTAATTTCAATAATTTTTTTCATTTTGTAAAATAATTTTAATTTTAAAATAATAATTATACAATAAAATTTCTTAATATGGTCATTAAAACTAATTTTTGCCCAAAAGACAAAATATTTAATATCCCCATTTTTCTACTAATTTATACAGTATTGCTGTCTTATATTTTTTTAAAATTTTAGTTTTTTGCATAAAAACAAAAAAACCGCCTTGCGGCGGCAGTTGCGGCACTATATAAAATAGGCCTTATTTTTGTGCGACAATTTCTTATTAGAGTAAAACATAATTTATTGTGCATAGTTAATTATACAACAAATTTAAATTTTTTATCAAAAAAAAGAAAAAAATTAATTGCACTTAAATTAATACGGAATTTAGGTGGTTTTTAGTTATTTTTGTTTTTGTCTACAATTTTAAAGCTTAGAAAATTTAGCGCTGAATTGTTGACTTGGCCAATGAATGTTTTGAAACTACCTGTTTTTCGCAGTTAAAAATTAATTGTTTTAATATAGTTAATTATTGTCTAAAACAACAAAAAAATTCAAACGATTATTTGCGAATATATTAAGTTATAGTTATAAAATCGCTCTATTTATATAAAAAACAAAAAAACCGCCTTGCGGCGGCAGGTGCGGCACTATATAAAATAGGCCTTATTTTTGTGCGACAATTTCTTATTAGAGTAAGCATAAGTTATTATGCATTTTTAATTATACAACAAATTTAAATTTTTTCATTAAAAAAAAAAAAAATAATTAAGTTTAAATAATACGGAATTTAGGTGGTTTTTAGTTATTTTTGTTTTTTCATTCAAGTTTAAATCTTATAAAATTTAGGCCTAATCGTTGACTTGGTTAATAAAAGACTTAAAACAACTTCTGCCCAACCAATATTTTATCTAACTTTATTTTACTTAAATTTAGCCTTTTTATATTATAATTTAATATTTAGTATCATGTATGACCATAAATTAATAGAAAAAAAATGACAAAACTATTGGCAAAAAAATAACGTTTTTCAAACGAGTGAATCTTTAGACAAAAAAATCTATATTTTAGATATGTTTCCTTATCCTTCGGCAGCCGGATTGCATCTAGGGCATCCAATTGGATATACAGCATCAGATATAATTGCAAGATTTAAACGGCTTAATGGTTTTGATGTTCTTCACCCGATGGGTTGAGATGCTTTTGGTCTTCCGGCTGAACAATATGCAATTCAAACAGGCAACCACCCTGCAGATTTTACTAAAAAAAATATTGAAAATTTTAAAGAGCAAATAAATTCTTTTGGTTTTTCATATGATTGAAGTAAAGAAATTAACACAAGTGATCCAAAATTTTATGAACAAACCCAGTGAATTTTTAAACTTTTATATAAGGTTGGCCTAGCCGAAATTCGTCAGACACAAGTAAATTGATGCCCAAAATTAGGGACAGTTTTAGCAAATGAAGAAATAAGTCGTGACAAAGAGGGAAATTTAGTCAGTGAACGAGGTAGTTTTCCTGTTGAAATTAAAAAAATGGATCAATGGGTGTTAAAAATCACTGAATATGCCCAAAAATTGCTTGATGGACTTGAGAGTATAAATTTTCCTGACTCATTAAAGTTGCTCCAACAAAAATGAATTGGCAAGTCCCAAGGCGTTATTCTTAAGTTTTACTTTGAAAATAGCAAAGATTTTATTGAAATATTTACAACAAAAATTGAGACTATTTATGGTGTTAGTTTTTTAGCTATTTCACCTTTGCATGATTTTGCAACAAATCTTGCAAAAAAAGATGCAAGAATTAGTGACTACATTGAAAAAAACAGTTTTTCTAGCCCCAAACTTCAGAGTCAAATTTCTGGTATATTTACTAATTTATACATGATTCACCCCTTAACTTCTCAAAAAATTCCGCTTTATATTGCAAATTATGTGCTAAATGACTACGGAACTTCGGCAATTATGGGAGTTCCAGCTCACAATTTAAATGACTTAGAATTTGCTAAAATTTTTGCAATTGACTATTTAGAAGTGATAAATGACCAAAATCTGCTTATAAATTCAGCAGAATTTAACAATTTTGAAGTTGAAAAAGCTTCAAAATTAATTTTTGAAAAATTAGAAAAATTCCGCTTAGCAAAAAAAAGTATTTCTTATAAAATTAAGGACTGAGTTTTTTCAAGACAAAGATATTGAGGCGAGCCTTTTCCTGTTTATTTTGACCAAGATGGCAAAATCTATCTTGAAGAAAAAATTGTCGAACTGCCACATTTAGAAAAAATTGTTCCCTCAGGCGATGGTCAGTCCCCACTTGCTTTACAAAAAGATTGAGTTTTTTTTGAAAAAAACGGTAAAATCTACCGCCGCGAAACTAACACAATGCCTCAATGAGCCGGAAGTTCATGGTATTATCTTGCTTATATTTTAAAACAAAATGACGGCACTTATTTAAAATTAGACTCAAAAGAAGCTTATAAAAAACTGCAAAAATGACTTCCCGTTGACATTTATATCGGCGGACAAGAACATGCTGTTGGCCATTTGCTTTATTCACGTTTTTGACATAAAGTTTTATTTGAAGCTGGAATTGTTCCAAATTTTGAGCCTTTTGACAGAGTTATTCACCAAGGAATGCTACTAGGGCCTGACGGTCAAAAAATGTCTAAATCCAAAGGAAATATTATTAATCCTTATACAGTTTTAGACAAATATGGCGCTGATAGTGTTCGAATTTTTCTAATGTTTATGGGGCCAATTAATGAAAATCGCGCCTGGGATGAAAAAGGTGCAAATTCAATTTATGCCTGAATTCAAAGGGTTATTAGAATTATTTTAAAAGATTACAAAATTGATCCTGAAGTCGAACAGGACTCTGAATTTAGCTACCTTTATAATAATTTTGTCTTTGAAATTACTAATTTAGTCCAGGATTTTAAGTTTAACGTGGCTATTTCTAAATTAATGGTGTATATTAATTTTTTAAGTAAACTTGATTCAATACCGTCAAAAAAATATCTTGTTGATTTTTTAGTAGTTTTATCGATTTTTGCCCCTCATATTTCAGAGGAATTACTTGAAAAATTAGAGCAAAAACCGCTTCATTTTCACAGCTGGCCTCAATTTGACAAGGCTAAAATTGTAAAAAATACTTATAATTTACCTGTTTCAATTAACGGTAAAACTAGAGCAATTCTCGAATTAAATGACGACCAAAGTCAAGATCAAATTATCGAAACTGCCAAAAAACACTATAAAATACAGCATTTTTTAGAAAATCACTCAATAATTAAGACAATTTTTGTACCTAAAAAAATCCTAAATTTCATTGTAAAAAAATAAGCACTCATGAAAAAATTTCTTTTCCCGTTTTCAATTTCATTTATAAGCTTTTTACTTGAAATTACGACTTTATTATTAAAAGTTATTTTTAATGACGCTTTTGATTTTTACCTTTTTTTCACATTAGCTGTCGGAATTTTCATAATTTTCATAATCTCGCTAACAGTTGGAATTGTTGTTTTTTACCAATTTATAATTAAGCAAAATCACTTTTATTACCAAAAATTCGACCTTATTAACGAGGAAAATAATATTGGAATTATCAATTTATCATCAACATATAAAATTACAAAAGTTTCAAAATATGTTAAAGATTTATACCCAGAAAGACTTGTAAATCGTGATATTTTTTATCTTTTTCCCCAATATAAAAAAGTCGAAGATATTCCACCAAAATTTGAGATAAAAAGGGGAAATAACTGATTTGAAATTAATTATAATAAATTTGCATATTGAATTTCTTATCGTGATATCACACTTTTTAAGTCAATTTCGCAAGGTTATGAAAATAATTCGCTTGTTTTTGCCGAGGTTGAGGTTGATAATTTTGTCTCAACTAATTTTCGCAGTAGCGATCAAGACTACCCTAAAATCAAAATTTTTATTAATGATTTTTTTGAAAAACTGTCACAAAAATATAAATTTTTGTACAAAGAATATGCAGATGGCCGTATTATGTTAGTTTTACATTATGAAACTTTTGTGCTTTGACAAAAAAATCATTTTTACATTTTTCGCGATGAGAGCACTAAAATTGACGATACAACCGAAGTCTGATTTTCAGTTGGCTTTGGATTTGGCACAACAAATTTAGTCGAAGTAAAAAGGCTAGCAAATGAGGCCTTAATTTTTTCAAAAACTCGTGGTGGAAATCAAGTTTCAATTTATCCTTATGGAAAAAGGCCTTTTTCTTATGGTTCTTATAGTGAATCTCTCAGCCTCCATTCGCTTGTTAGACTTAGAAGAATTGCGCGTCTTTTAGTTGAAAAATTGGAAAAAATTGATAATATAATAATTTATGGGCACATTAATTCTGACTTAGATTCATTTGGTTCTGGTTATGTTTTGGGTAATTTTTTAAAAAGATATGCTGAAGTTATTTATAAAAGAAAAATTAATTTTTATATTCAAAACCAGACTTTTGACACTACCACAACAAGATTTTTATCGCAAGCTGATTTTATCAAGAAAAATATTTTTATATCCCGTTCAGTTGCTTCCAAAATTACAATGGCCTCAAAAAATAATGACACTTGCCTTGCCATTTTAGTTGATGTTTCTGACGTTGAGCGAATTGAAAACAAAAAAGCTCTTGATCAAATCAATTTGGAAAATGTTTTTGTCTTTGACCATCACGGAATTAATTCCAAAATGCAAGGGATTTTGGAATTAATTCATGACTATATTGATGTCTCATCTTCATCAACATGTGAAATTATTACCCATTTAATTTTACTAACAATTCATTCAGATATAAGCATTGATCAAGAATGAGCCCAAATTTTGCTTAACGGTTTATATGTTGACTCGGCCCAGTTTAAAAAAACCGCTAGTGCTTCAACTTTTGCGGCCGTTTCTGCCCTTGTTCGTTGAGGAGCAAAAACTGCAAAAACTGGTGAATTTCTCAAACTTAATGAAAATGAGTCAAAAATTATTAAAGAAATTCTTGAAAATGTCACCGAAGTTAAGCCAGGCTTTTTTCTTGCAAGTCTTGACCGGGAAATTGAAACTGACTTAGTCTCGATTGCTTGCGAGCAAATTTTATTAGTTAAAAATCGTCAAGCTGCCTTTGTTGTGGCAAAATTACCGCAACAAAAAAATTATAAAATGTCAGCTCGAGGTGTTGAAAATGTTAATGTTCAATATATAGCAGAGCAAGTTGGTGGAGGCGGAAATGTAACTTCAGCAGCTGCTTATTCAACAGTTGAGACTTTTTCTGAATTTGTTGAAAATATTAAACTTGCAATTCAAAGGAGAGAATATGAAAGTAATTCTACTTAAAGACACAAAAGATGGTCGTGCAAACAGTGTTGTTGAGGTTTCAGCTGGTTATGCTAGCAATTATTTGTTTAAAAATAATTTGGCAGAACCTTTTAATCCAAGAACTGAAAAACTTTTGAATGAAAGGCTAAAAAAAATTGAAGCTGAAAAGGAAAATAAAAAAAATCAGGCAGTCCAACTTAAGTCTCAAATTGAAAATACTGTTTTGTGATTTAAATTAAAAGGGACACTTGATTCAGTCCACGGGGCAATTTCGGCTAAAAAAATAAAAAAAGAACTTGAGACCAAAGATATTTTTATTGACAAGCACTTAATTCAAACTCCAGGAATTTCCAATTTTGGAACAAGTTATGTTACTGTTAAATTAAGTCCGGAAATTAGTGCTACTTTAAAAATAAACGTTGTAAAAGATGAATAATTCGCGATATACTTCCCCTGATATTGAGTCCTTTATAATTTCTTTTTTGCTTTCAAATCCCAGAAAAATTATCAATTATATTGACGCAATTGACCCAAATGATTTTAGCGATCTAAGACTAGTTGAGATTGCAAAAGCAATTAAAACTGTGGTTGCTAGCGTTCCTGATCCTGAAGTTAATTTAATAATTGAAGAACTGCAAAAAAATCAAAAGCTGGAAAAAATAGGCGGAAAATCTTTCATAATTTGACTTTATAATAATAATTTTTCTCTGCCTTCAGAAATTACATCGCATCTTAGGATTGTCAGCGAGAAAAAAACTCTGCGCCAGCTCAAAAAAATTATTGAAGAATCAAGTCACGAACTAGACTTTGGTAAAAAAACTTCCATAGAAATTACAAGTCAAATTGTTGACAAAATTAATCTTTTGACTTTAGATAGCACAAAACAGTCTTTTTATTCAATTTATGAAATTGCCCAGGAAATTTTTCAATTTATTACTGAACTTCGCACAAGTCAAAATGTTATTAAAGGAATTTCGACTGGTTATGATAATTTGGACGTTGTAACTTCTGGTTTTCAAAGGGGTGAACTTGTAATTTTAGCAGCTCGTCCTTCGGTCGGAAAAACAGCTTTTGCCCTTAATTTAGCCTGAAATGTTTGCAAAAGTGGAAAATCTGTGCTATTTTTTGCCCTTGAAATGTCAAACACAGATTTAGGAACTCGGCTTTTATCACTTGTTTCAGGAATTGAGGCCAATAAATTCAAAACACCGAAAAATTTACGCCCTGAAGATTTAATAAAAATTGAAAAAGCAATCTCAAAACGACTAAAAGAGGCAAAATTGACTATAAATGACTCAGGTTCGATCAATATTGACGACATTTTTTGAGAAGTTCAAAAACGCTATCGCAACAATATTAAATATGATCTTATTATTTTTGACTATTTACAACTTATAAATTCAAGTGCAAATAATCAAAATTACAACCGTCAAGTCGAGGTTTCAATTATTTCTCGAAAATTAAAACAACTAGCTCGGGCAGTTAATACGCCAATTATTGCTCTGTCGCAACTTTCAAGAAATGTTGAGCGAAGAGAAGATAAAACTCCTTTACTTTCAGATTTGCGTGAATCTGGAGCTATCGAGCAAGATGCTGACCTTGTTGCTTTTTTACATCGGGACAACTATTATAATAAAAGAGAAGATGATCAACCTAATTTTGACAGCGGACCAAATACAAAATTAATTATCGCAAAACACAGAAATGGCCCAACTGGAACGCTATTTTTTAATTTTTTGCCTGAAATTGGCCAGTTTATTGCTGCCCTTGATTTTAATGTTGCAAACAAAAATAAAAATGATATAAATTTAGGATTAGAGGACTAATGCCGGGTTATTTTATTGCTTTAGGAATTGTTTTATTATTTTTATTTTTAATTTCGGCCATTTTTTCAGCAAGCGAAACTGTTTTTACTGCCACAAGTCGGGCAAAAGTTGATGAAAATATTTCTGATTCTTTTTGAGGGAAAAAGCAAATTCTTAAATATTATGATAATTATGAAAAAACTTTGACAATTATACTAATTTGAAACAACATTGTCAACATCGGAATTTCTATTATAATTTCGGCACTTTTTTCAAATTTAGCAATTAATGAATCTTTGCAAATTTTAATTTCAATAGCGGCAACAACTCCGCCGTTAATAATTTTTGGTGAAATTTACCCTAAAATTTTTGGTCGAAAAAAACCGATTTTATTTTTAAAAGCTTTTTGATTTTTTATTACTTTTTTTTACTACTTTTTATTTCCACTAGCGGCTTTAATGACTAAATTTGTCAAAAAAATCAATGTAACAAACACTGAAAACGAGCTAAAAAAAATAATTTTACAAACTCACCAAGAAGATGTTCTTGAAAAAGATGAATCTGACTTGGCAATTCGAGCGCTTGAATTTGACTCTTTTACAACCGCCAAACATTTTACAAAACTTGAGGATGTTGTCTTTGTAAAATATGAAGATAGTCTTGAATCGATTAAAGAAGTAATAATTGACTCAAATTTTTCGAGAATTCCTGTTTGAAAAGACGACAATTTTGTTGGAATTTTACTTTCAAAAGACATTTTACACCTTGATAAATTTGACATTAACGATCATATAATAAAAACTCCTCTTCTTCTTTCGACATCTTTGATTAAAACAAATTATGAGATTTTGAAAAAATCAAAATCTCATTTAGGATTTGTAGTTGAGTCCAATAAATCGCAAAAAATTGTTGGAATTCTTACATTTGAAGATATACTCGAGTGTCTTTTGGGTCCAATTTATGATGAGTATGACTATCGTGATGACCTTGATTTTTATCAAATTAGTCCAAATCAGATTACAACAAAAGCCGAAACTTCTATTTTGACAATTAACAAAATTTTAGCAGTCAATCTTCCTGTTAGTTTTAAAAATTTAAATCAGTGACTTTTATCCCAAAGTTCGAAAAAAAAGCTTGTTTTAGGGGCAAAATTCTATTTTGACTGGCCAACATACAAACTTGAATTTGAAATTATTGACAAAAGTGCAAATACAATCGAGCTAAAAATAACCAAAAATGAATTCCAACAAAAAAGCTAAGTTTCGCGAACTAAAAATAGACCTAAATGGTCAAAAATATCCTATTTTTGTTGAATTCAGGCCTAAAAGTTCGCGCCTGATAGTTAAATTAGTTGATAACTATATTTTGGTTCAGACCGGACTTGTCTTAACTGACGAAGTTTTAATCAGGAGTGTCAGAAATTCAAAATATTTTAATAAAATTATCAATATTTTGCCATTAAGGCAAGTGCTGCACTTTTCTGAATCTTTTTTTTACCTTTTTGGTAAAAAAAACTATTTTAGCTTAATAAAAACAAAAAATAAACTCTATTTGCAAAGTCAGTTTGCTATTTTTTCCTTAGGTCGGCCAAAAAATATTGAGGCTAAAATTGAAAAACTGTTAATGAAACATTTTGAAGACTATTTGATTCAGCGAACAAATTTTTGAACTAAAACCTTAGAAGTTCCTGATTACATAGTCAAGCTATCACGAAAAAATACATCCTGAGGCACCAATTATTATCGTCAAAAAATTCATTATAGCAAATATTTATTTGCATTTTCCAAGGAAATTATTGATTACGTGATTGTTCATGAGGTAGTTCACCATTTTTTTCGCAACCACGGCAAGCTTTTTTGGGAAAAAATTGGTAAAATTATACCTAATTACACTGATTTAGTTAAAAAATTAACGAATTATGAGCTCAACTAAAAGTAATTTGAATGTTTATCTTTGCGGTCCTACGGTTTATAATCACGTTCATATCGGCAATTTAAGGTCGGTAATTGTGTTTGATTTTCTAGTTTCTGTATGAAAATATTTTGGCAAAAAAGTTAATTTTGTCCAAAATATCACTGATATTGACGACAAAATTATCGAAAAAGCAATGGAATTAGGGCTAACTGAAGCTGAATTGAGTCAAAAATACATTTTTGAATATTTTAGTGTTCTTGAAACATTTAATATTAAAAAACCTGACAAAATAATAAAAGTAACGCAAATTCTTGACAAAATTATCGACTATATTGTCGAGTTAAAAGATAAAAATTTTACTTATTTTAATCAAAACGGGGACCTTGTTTTTGAGGCAAGTAAAATTGCAAATTACGGTGTAATTTCTCAACAAAAAGTCCACAATTTGTACCAAAAAGATCGTCAAACTAAGTCTGTAAACGATTTTGTTTTGTGAAAAAAAACAAAAAAAGGCGTACTTTTTGACTCGCCTTTTGGCCTAGGCAGACCCGGGTGACACACTGAGTGCTCGGCAATTATTTATAATCATTTTGACAAAAATTCAGTGGATATTCACGGAGGTGGTGTTGATTTGATTTTTCCGCATCATGAAAATGAAAATGCCCAACATTTTGCTTTAACAAACGAGCTAATTTCAAAAAAATGAATTCGTGTTGGCTTTGTAAATTTTAACGGTAAAAAAATGTCTAAATCAATAGGAAATATAATTTTTGCAAAAGAATTTGCAAAAAAATACGATCCAGATGTTCTTCGCAGCATTTTTTTGTCAATAAATCCTAGTGTCCCGATTAATTTAACAGATGAATTAATCCAAAATCACCAAAAATTAATAACAAAATACAAAAAAATTTATTTTGACTGAATTCTGAATCCTAAAGAAATTGAAAAAAGCGCTGTTGATCAAATTTTATTACTCATTGAAGAACAAAAATTTTCTAATGCTATTTTTTTAATCTCTAACTTAGCAAAACAAAAAAAGAATTCAGAAATTGTCTTTATATTCAAATTACTAAGATTTAGCTTTGCAAGAAAAGAAATTAATTCTGAAGATCAAGAAAATATTCAAATTTGAAAAAAACTTCTTGAACAAAAAAAATATGAAGAAGCTGATAAATATCGCGAAAAATTATGAAAAAGGTTCATTTTTTCATAATTTTTTCCGCGTTTCATACGAAAGTGAAAAAATATGCTTAAATATATCTGTGGCAAGAATTCGGTGATAGAAGCAATTAAAAATGGGTTTGTTTTTAAACAAATTTACTGTTTAAAACAGCCTGATAGTCCAATTTTTTCGAACCAAAAAGTACAAATAGTTACTAAAGATTTTTTAGATAAATTAGTTTCTGCAAACCACCAAGGTTTTGTTGGTGTTGTTGAAAACTTTAAATTTTTTGAAATTGATGTTTTAAGCAAGGATAGACCCGAAATTATTTTAATTCTTGATCATATTCATGATCAAAATAATCTCGGTAACATTATTAGAACAGCAAATTGTTTTGGAATTAAGCATATAATTTTGCCCAAAAAGCGAGCAGCTAAACTAAATGAAACCACATTCAAAGTTGCATCAGGTGGCTTTATCGGTATCAAATTTATTCTTGTAAATTCAATTGTAGCCGCAATTAATAAACTAAAAAAAATAGGTTTTTGAATTTATGCCACTGATTTAAGCGAAAAAAGTAAAAAAATTAATGAAATTCAGTTTAATTTTCCCTGCGCACTTATAGTTGGCAATGAGGCTACCGGAATTAAAAAAAGTAGTTTGTATGCTAGTGATGAGTCATTTTTTATTCCGATGGAAGGTAAAATTGATTCACTAAACGTTACAGTTGCGACGGGAATTATACTTTTTTATCTAAAAAACAAACAAAAATAAACAACTATGAGGTTTTATTTACAAAATGTGATTAGATCGTAAGAAAAAAATAGCTAAAAATAAGAGATATTTTACCGTTTTAAACAAATATTCGCATATTTTATTAGCTTGTTCAAAGCAAGTAATAAAAACTTTTGCCTTAACACCGATAACTTATCAAGACCTATTTAATGCTTCAATTGACAAATTTGTGCAGTTATATGAAGAATTTGACCCTAGTTTAGGTATCCCGCTTGAAAATTATTTGGTTCACAAAATTAAACTGTTTATGTTAGGGTATGCAACTTCTTTTACTACAAAAAACTATCAAATAGCAAATTTTTCAGTTTCACTTGATGAATTACCTGAAAATATCGAGTTTGCTGTCGAAAGTGAGCTTCACAAACTAGAAATTCAGGATATTTACAACCGAATTACCGAGTCTTTTGATGAACTTGAGATGGAAATGTTTGAAATGTTTTTTATTCAAGACATTCCAACTAATGTTATTGCTAAAAAAATTGGCATCACCACACAAAAGGTTAATGATTTTATTCGAGCTACAAGTAATAAATTAAGAAGTTTTTTCCTAAATTAATATATAATTATAGACTGTAATGTTAAATTTTTAGGATTAATATGAAGAAAAAAATTAGTCTAAGCTGCTTTGTTTGTAAAAATCGGAACTATAAAACAAATAAATCGCTTCAAACTCGCCTTCAGATTAATAAATTTTGCAAAATATGTCGCAAATCTACTTTACACCAAGAGGAAAAATAATGTGAAAAAAACCAGCAAAAAATGTTAAAATCCCTGACGAGACAAAAAAAGGCAAAAAAAAATTTTTCTTTCGCCTTTTTATTAAAGAAATGAAAAGGGTAAAATGACCAACAAGTCGAGTCGCTTTTCAAAGTTTTGGGCAAACAATAATTTTTTCACTTATTTTTATGGCTGTTTTTTTCGCAATTACAATTATTGCTGCCTATATTTGAAATCAAGCCGGAGTAGGAATTTAGAAAGGAGCAAAAAATACTATGAAAATATATAAGTGATACATGATTTCAACTATTTCATCAAAAGAAGATGTTGCAATTACTTTACTTAAAAACCGAATAAAATACGAAAATTTAGAAGAGCACTTTCAGGAAATAATCAAATTTGACGTCCCTTATTATGAGGAAAGCACAAACGGGAAAGCTGAAAAAAAACTCAAATACCGTAATTTATATAAAGGCTACTTTTTTATCAAGATGAATATGGTTGATAAAGCCTGATTTGTCGTTAGAAATACTCAATATGTAACAGGACTTGTCGGTTCTCACGGTCGAGGAACTAAACCAACGCCAATTTCAATACGACAATTTGAGCGAATGAAAGAAAATTGAAATCAAAAAATTCTTAGTTTTCAAGAAACTAATGATACTACTGCAATAACTTGACAAATTGGTGACTGGGCAAAAGTGACTCAAGGACCTTTTACCGGCGATATTGGTAAAATTATCGAGATGAACGAGACTAAAACTTTAATAACAGTAGAACTTGAAAATGTTTTTGGGCGCAAAGCTCCTGCGACCTTTGAATATAAAAATTTAAAAAAGGTCAATAACTAAAACTTAAATTTTAGTTATTGAATTTTAAATATTTTTTAAATTTGACCTTATCTATCAAGGCTAAAATTTTTCTTCTTAGTTGAAAAAACCTATCTAAAACAACTATTATTTTGTTTTTTGAAAAAATTTTTAAAAATTTGAAAAACTCCTTTCTTAAACGAAGTCTAACAAAAAATAGTTATAATTATTTTTAGTCAACAAATTAATTAAAATTTATTAATAAAAAAAGTCTTTTATTCAAGTAAAAGACTTTTTTTATTAACTATTTGTGATTTTAATTTATTTATTTTTCTGAGAATTCTAATTTTTAAATTTTGCGATAAATTTGTTATAAATCCAAAAACCAAAAAACAGTAATCCTATTATTGAAAAAATAATTAACGGAATTAGTCAATAAGCTGTGGATTTTGAAATATTTGACTCGGTAGTGTCAGAATTTTTTTCTAAACCACCCAAAGTTAGATCGCCTAAAGTTTTAAAATCTGAATTAAAAATAGTCAGTTCCTTTTTTCCATTTAGCTGAGGTGTTCCAGGTTTTAAAACGAGTGTTGCTTTTTCCAATTTTGGATTAGTCCGAAAATTATTCACAATTTGTGAAATATTCTGTAAATACAAATATTTTTTTGAATCAATTTCCTCGGGTAAAAGAAGATTATAGACATGATCTTTAATGGCATTTTCCAAATTATCACTGTTTTTTGAGATAGAAAGACTAAATTCTTTGGCTTTAATTTGACTTAAATTGTTAATTTTAGGGTTATTTAGACTTCCTATGATATTAACGAGTTTAATAGTTTTTGATCCATAAAATTTATTAATTTGATTTTCCTTGACTTTTAGAGTCAAATTTCAAATTTTGTGAGGTATTTGCTCACTTTCTTCGACATTTTTCATCGCATTTTCGACGACATTATCAAAATTTTCAATTACAAAATCGACATTATAGTTGTATTTAACATCTTTTCAACTCGCCTGGATTTGCTGTAATATAAAATTTTTGGCATTCTGTAAATTTTCAATGCCAGTAAGATTAATTCGCTCTAACAAAAGTTCATCAAAAATATTTCTTGAATCTTGAAAAATTTCACTATTTTTTGTGCTTTTTTTCACAACAATAAAGGGAGTTTGTAAATGAAAAAGCTCCTTAAACTCGGGTTTTAGATCAAAATTGGCAATTATATTTTCGTCATTTTCCTCTAAAAACAGATTTACTTTGTCAAAATTTTCTTGATTTGAAAAGTAATCAATTATTTGGCTTGAATTTTGCAAATTTTGATTTACTGTGAGCTTGTCATTTTTCCAATTAAATTTAATTTTGGTTTTATTTTTATTTTGCTCAGAATCTTTAATTTCAATATCAGAAAAACTTAAGATACCTAAAACTTCTTTAAAATTTTCTGTTCTTTTATCATCTTTTTTAAGTATCTTAATGTCAAAATCAAATTTATTATCTTGACTCTGAACAATATTTTCAATTTTTATATCAATATTACTAGAATTTTCATTGTCATCTACAAAAAATTTAGATACTTCAGAAATCATTTCTGGGTTAATTTCGAGAACTTTGTTGCCTGTTGAGCTCTCAAAATCGTAATTTGAACCTGTATTTTCGTTATTTGTCTGTTCTAAATTTTCAAAATTTAAATTTTTTTGAACTAATAAGACAATTTTGTTTTTAATTTCAATATTTTCGTCTAATTTTTGATTAATTTTGTTAATTTGCTGTTTTTTTGCAACATTATCAATAAAATTTCTTCAATATAACAGAATTTGTTCATAGGTTAATTTTTTGATATTTTCATTTGTTATTTTTTCTAGAAGCAAGTATTGTTCTAAAATTTGACCTGCTTTTGATTCCCAAAAAGGGATAATTGATTTATTTGGGAAAACATCATTAAAAAGTTGTGAACTTGAATTTTCACCAATAGAAACAATTTTATATGATGAAAGTCCTTTGTCAAATTTAGAAGAAAAAAGTCAAACTCCCCCAATCGAAAAATATTTATTTGCACTATTTGTAATGTCAAATTTTTCTGATTTTTGGCCATTTTTGCTTAAAATTTCAAAATTTTCACTATTATCTGAGTCAACTAAATATCTAAAAGATGAAACTTTATCATTCTCAGGGTTTGAATTTAACACTATATTTGCGCCTTTTCCACTAACACTTGCTTCTGCAATGAATCCAAATTCTGATTCAAGACCTAAATTAAAACGCGAAATTTCGCTTGGAAGTTGAGCAAAATTGCTGTTTTCTGGTATAGAATTAGGATTTTTACCGGTTGATACTCAGACAATTTGTTTTTTTGTGCCAGTTTTTACATCAATTAACGGATCATATTCAGGATTTTTAACCTTAACTCCAAATTGATCATAAATTATTTGATTATTTTTGTCTTTTAAGTAAGGTTCGATTAATTTTTGTTGATCTTTATTATTTTTTGGATCTCAGGCAAATCACTTTATATCCATAACTGAATTTGCAGCTTTAATTACAAATTCAATTTCATAAATGGCTACTAATTCTGAATTATCCTGTATTTTATTGTCTTTTTTAAATTTCTTAATTTCAATTTTATAACTATTTGTTGAATTTTGCGGGTTTTTTTGCTCAAGTCTTAGATCCTCAAGATCATAATCAAAATTAAGATCCAAGACATCAACAGGATTTCCGTTGACATATAAAATTTCATTTTCTTCTGGATTTGTAATGAAATTTAGCTTTATTTTATTATGATATTCCCATTTTCCGCCGTAAATTCTCCGAACTCCGCCTTCGTTTGTTGCGGTTTTTGGTTCAGAAATTTTCACTGGTTCGTCAATTTTTGACTGATAAGTTTTAGGATCATAAATATTACCTGGAATAATTGTCAGTCTTTTTCAAAATTTGTCTTTATCTTCAAAAAATAAATTTACATTCACTTTGTTATTTAACTGAAAATTGTAAAAATTTTTGTCCTGAGGGTGTTTAAATCTTATAAAAAATTCAATTTGCGTGTCGCCAATAACGTTAAAATGTAGATCTTCGTTGTATTTTTTTCCTTCTTTAAAAAGTTCGCTTGAAAATTCAGTAACTTTTTTTTCAATTTCTTTTAGACCTTTTTGAGATGAAGTTAGTGAAAAACTTTGAATTTCATCATTTTTTTGATGGTTTGTTTCAATACTTATCGAAATTTGGTTATTTTTGATAATTGAGTTATTAAAATTTTGCTTTAAATCAGACAAATATTTTTCAAGCTCTAGATCCTTATTTAGAACTCTTTTTTGATATGAATATCGATATTGTAAATTTACAGTAAATTTTTTAATTTTATCTCTTTGTAATTCAAATCCCACGCTGTAAATTAAATGACTTATTTTTATATTTTTAAGATTAAAATTCTTTTCAAGTTCGTCAATTTTATTTTTTGCATATTCATTTAAAATGTTTGAAATGTTGACTTTATTATGTTTTTTTGATGAAATTGATAATGAATTTCGATCAAAAATTGACTTATCATATTCGCCATAAATGTTAAAAACTGTTTCTTGTTTTCAATCTCTGAATTTGGATTCGCTTAAATAAAATTGTCAATTACGACAACTTTCAAGTTGACTGCAATATTCAGGTGCTAAATTTTCATCTCTTATTTCAGGTTTTGAACCTGGTTTGTAAAATTTTTCTTTGATTGTTCGATCAAATCAATATGAATTTAGTTTTCTTATTTCACTTTTTGAGTCAATTGTTTTATCTTTTATTCACTCAAAACTAAATGAATCAGGTTGTCTTTCAATTTCTAAGTCAAATTGAGCACTAAAATTTGCAAATTCAGACTTTATTTCATAATTATCATAATTATTTAACTTAAAATAAGCTGTGTTTTGGTAACCTGCTGACAAAAAAAGCACAGGAATAAGGCCAGAAATTAAAAAAAATGGTAATTTTTTGCTCATTAATCTCCTTTGTTAATTAGTTTATCTCCTTTATCAAAAAATAATTTTTTCTCTGCATTATTAAAATAACCTGAACAAATATATCGATCATTTAAATTCGCAGAAAAAATGAACTCACCTATTTGGGCCAGTGCAATAAATTTTTTCTCTTCATCAGTAAGTCCGCCTGAAGATGAAAAAAGTTTGTCTACCTTATTTATATCGTTACTTTTTAAATTAAAAAAGAAAGCATACTGGCAGTTTTCAATAATTGCTTCACTTTTTCGGGCAGCTTCTCCGCTAATTGCAAAATCACCCGGATTTTGTGTTGTTATTATCAAGCCGCCGTTGTATTTACGGATAGTTTTAGCAATTTTAAACAAAAAATCTAGCGCGATTGTGTTTGATTCATCAATAAATCGGTGCGCCTCGTCGACAATTAAGGTAATTTTTTTATTTTTGTAAAAATTTGTAGCGATTTTTCCTTCTATAAATGACAGAATTAAAAAAAATGCTGCCTGGTAAATACGTTTTTCAAGATGCATCAATGTTGAAACATTAAAAATTACAAGACCATTTTGAATATCAAAGTTGGAATTTTGCCCATTAAAAAGTCTATTAAGTTTCCCGTATTTACTAAATTCGTATTCCAAAGTTGATGAGACAATCATTTTTTCATGCTGACTAATGTAGGAAAAATCCATTAATTTGTAATTAGCAATTAAGTCATCAATAGTTGGAAATTCTCGTGGTTCTAGAAGACTAATATCATTAAAAAGTGTGTAAAAGTTCTTATTTTTATAAATTTCATTAACACATTCAATGATTGACATTAACATTTTGTGATCTAAATTTGGAAGTAAAATGCCAAAAAACCGCTCTAAATTTTGAAGGTGAAGTGAAATAGTTTCGGCGTTGTTATAAATACTTTCATCAATAATTTTTGACTGTGGATTAAAAACTTTTTGAATTTGTAAAGGGTTAAAAATTGTTGATGATCCACTTGCAAAATTAATTGTATTTGCTTTTAATTCTTCGCCGATTTTCCAATATTCGTTTTGTGGATCTAAAATAATCACTGAATTTCCGACAGCTTTATTATAAGTTAGTAATTTTTTTGTCAGTGTTGACTTACCAGCGCCAGAAGTTCCTAAAATGAAACAGTTTGAATTTTTTCGATCTTGATTTTGCAAAAAAAGATCGAAAAAAATAGGAGTATAATCAGTTTTACTAATTCCAATTATATTATAATTTCCGTCGTTAAAATTTCGTGATGTAAAAGGGATTCCAAAAGCAACATTACTTGCCTGCATTTCAATTTCTTCCTTTAAAAAGTTACTAAAACGGAAAAATAGTGAAGCAAAACCTTGCAATTGACGGTATTTTAGCGGATTTATTGTTCCACCAATGTTTCTTAAATTATTTCGATTTTTACTTTCAATTTCTTTAAGTTGAGATTTAGTCTCCCCTCAATTCAAAAAAATGAATGTCGAATAAAATATTTCTTCATTTGAAGAGCCGGCAATGTTAATTATTTCTTCAAGAGCTGCTCGTTCTTTAGCAGTTTTAGATTTTTGAACAACGTTTTTTTGGTCATTCAAATTGGATTCTAAATTTTTTGCACCTCGGTTTAAACTTGTTTCTTTTTCGGCACTTGTTAGTCGATTTAAATGCCAAACAACGCTGCTATTTGTTGAAAAAAGTTGAGCCGCTCATCCAAGAGGAAGATTAAAAGGATATTCATTAATAGTTTGAACTGAAAAATAAATGTCATTAATTTTAAAATGTTCTGGATGTCATTCAATTCGGTCTTGTGCCAAATATTTGCTAATATCATCGCCTTCTTGAATTTTTTTGTATTCTTGATCGCTTAAAAAATCACTAAAATTGATTATTTTCAAATTTAAATCAAGTAAGTCTCTAAGTGTGCAAGTTTTAGCGCGAAAACCTGTTGATGAAATGTTGGATCTGAGCAAATTAAGTTGTTGAAGCAAACTGACATCATTTTTTTCATAAATAACAATAAAATACCGATGATGTAAATAAGTGTCAAAATTTGCAATATCATTTTTGTAAAACTGACAAAAATTCTCATTCAAATTGGCTTTACATTCATCCTGATTTTGTAAAAAAAATAGTTTATTTTTTGTCAAATCATTAGGGTGAGCGATTTTTACAATCGAAATTCGACTATTAACAGAATTAAGACTTGTTGTAAATTGTTCAAGAATTTGTTCAATTTTTTGACTTCCAATGCTAAAAATATCTTGACCATAAATTTCAATTCCAGCAATAAAACCGCCAGAAATTTTAATAAAATCCTGTTTAGCACGGCTATATGGCAATAAATTTCGTGTATTTGCACTTGTAGATGAAATTTTGCTATAAACTTTAGGTCTTGTAAAATAAAGAGCAATATACCAGATAATTTTATAGCCTTTTAGTCCCCAATTTTTGTAGTATTTTATTAATGGAACTGTTCAAACTAAAAAAAATGCCGTAGAAATCAACATTTTTACCAAAATAAATAAATTTTCAGGCAACGCAAAACCAATAGAGGCAGAAACTAAAAACAAAACTATAATTATTGGAATGTCAATTAGCGTAATGTGTCGAAAAATTTGGATTTGAACGTTTTTAATTCGTTTATTTTGTAATTTCATAATTTACCTGTCCAAAATACAAAAAGTTTGTATTAGTTGTTTTACTTATCTTTTTCTTGTTTTTCAGCGCTATTAGTTTTTGTCTTATCTGATTTGTCCTGAATTTGTTCATCATTTTTGGTCATATTTTTGTTTAATTCAGCTTTAACTGGTTTTAAATTTTGGCTAGATTCAGCAGTTTTTAATTCTGAATTCAAAATTATTGCAGCATTATTTTGTGCTTGACTGTCAACATTAATTTCGGCTTTTTTACTTCTAGTTCGTGTTTTTTTGGCCGCTGAATTGTTGATTTTTTCATCATTTTGTTCAATTTGTGGGCCTGCTTTTTCAATGGTTTTTGCATTTTCTTCTTTAGTTACGGAAGATTTTTCGTCTGATGCTGCAGATGCAGCACTACTTTTTTCACTAGTTTTTATTTTCTTTGATTTTTCTTTTGTCTCACTAGTTTTTTCATCTAATTTTGAATCAGCTTTTTCAATTTTTACCTTTTTTTCTTTAGATTCACTTGCTTTTTCTGCTTTAGTTTCTTTCTTTTTTACTGCTTTTTTAACTTTTTTAGCTTCTTTTTCAGAGGTTTCATCTTTTGTTTTGGAAGATTTTCTTCGCGTTTTTTTAGTCTCTTCTTTTGGTCACTCACCTCAAAATCTAGCTCAAAAGCCTTGTTTTTTTGCAGGTTTTTCTGCTATTTCTGGATTTTCAGTTTGCTGTTTTTCATCAGATTTATTTTCAGAATTCTCTTGTTGATCTAAATTTGGCGCAATTTCAACATCATTTTTTTCAATTTTTGGCTGTTTTTCATCAGTAGATTGATTTTTAGATTGACTTAATGAATCAGTTTGCTGTAATTTATCATCAGAAATTGGGCTTTTTTCAGTCAATAATGCTTCATTTTGATTTATGTTTGCTGTTTCTTTGATTTTATTTTGAGATGATGGGTTTTCTGATGTTTTTTCAACACTTGAGCGAGTATTTTTTGCCTTTTTCTCTAAATTTTGACCAGAATCACCCCTTTTAAATTTCGAGAATAAATTATTAATTTTTTTGCTAAAAAAATTTTTTAATCCTGTTTGTTCACCATTTAAAGCCCGATTAGCTCTGTAATTTCGTCACTTTTCAATCAAAGGTCTAGCCTTATATGCAGCAAAAGCAACCCCAGTCCCGATTCCCACTAGGTTCATTGCATTTCTTCAAGGACTTTGCTTTTGGTTTGGAAGAATTGAATTATCAACAATATCAAAAGGCTTTTTTTGATTTCATTTTGAAGGTAGACCTGTTAAATCAGTAGCATTTTTGTGATTATTTTGATTTAATTTAAACATTGTCCCAGCTGCTCCAGCAAGAGCAACCCCTCCAACTTTTAGAGTTGAGGAAGCCAATCTTTGATGATGTTCAACAGCTCCGGCCTGTCCATAATTAGCGGCAATTTGGCGAGTAAAGGTAGAAATTGCCAGTCCGCCCCCGATTATAAAAGATATTTTTAGCAAAAAACGGAAGATAAATATCCCTTTTGCTCCTTCAAAATCAATTGAATCTGCAATTTTATAGGTCGAAGCCACTCAAATTAAGAACAAATTAAAACTAACTTGGTAAATAATAATTACTGCAAATTGGCCAAAAAATGTTCTTGTTCAAGTTTTTAGTTTTCGACCATCGTCCCAAATGCTACTTACTGCTCAAAGTGGCATGGTTATAAAATTCATAAAAAGTTGCGCTGATGCGGTGAAAAGTGAAATAAAACTAATTCCTAAAATATAGGCAACAACAATTGAAGATGCCGAAAGTGTTATAATTAAAATTATTGCCTCGCCAGATTCCATTGTCGTAAAAGTTGAATAAGATGGAACGCTAAAATCTTGACTAATTGTTTGAATTTCGCTGTCAGGAATTTTGTTTGATGCCGATCTTAGCATTAAATCAATTAAATTTTGATCACCACTAATATAATTATTTATTATTGTTAAGGTCGACTGAATCGCAATTAGTAAGGTAAAAAATATAACCGGAAAAGTGAAAATAAAAATAAAAGAGCCAACACTAACTTTCGACATTGCTGCAATTTCTGTATCTGCAGAATTACGGCGAATAATTAAAAATTTAACATATCGCAAAATAAGAACAATAAAACCCATTGAAATCGAGGCAATTGCAAAAATTCAAAAACCGATTGGAAGACTTTCAAACGAAAAAGTTTGTCTATGAAAAATTGCATGGACAATAATGTTTATGCCAATTTTTTCGAAAATATAATTAAAAAAGGCAATAACTGAAAAAGGTAAATAAACAAGTAAATACCATCCTAAAACAAAAAATGGGTAAGTAATAATATTGATTAAACCACTAAAAAGTCAACCAAACATTACCCTTTAGCCCCTCCAGTTGCAGCTGAACTTGCAACAGAAATTATTACTGTTGATAATCCAAGAGCAACTAGAATAATCACAAATCCAATTGAAGACCAAATTAGTGCTTTTTTTCACTTATCACGCTTTTCAACATCGTGGGTAATTGAAAGCATTGTTGCAAAAAAGACAATTGCGGCAACTAAAATTCCGCCAACAACAGGCATTCCTATTTGAGTAAGATATTTTATTCAATTTTGCAACGTAGTTGCAAGAGTCGATAACTCGCCTCCAACTTTTGTGTCTTGAAATAAACTTAAAAAATACATTATTCTTCACCCATTCCTATTTTGTAATGCACATCTTTGATTTCAGTTATCCAATTTGCTCCTTGATAAATTAAGTCAAAAGAACCTTTAAAATCAATTAGATTCTCATAATTATCATCATAAAAGCAATAAATTTCCTTGCCAAGATCGAGAAAAAAATTAACTAGATTTTGTGATCCACCTTTTTGCCTGAGTGAATAAACCACTAAAAAATTACTAAGGGCAGCAACTAATCGATTCCGTTGGATTAGCCGTTTTTTATTAATGTTAGCCCCCTTAGGGTATTCAGAAATTATCAATAATTTGTCATAATCTTTAAAATTTTCAAACATTCAAGGATTTTCAACCCCATTTACTGAGACGCCAATAATTGGTATTTCATGTAAACGGAAAAATTCCATTACTTTTTGTTCCACTCCTTTGTAGCCGTTTGTTACTAAAACGTGTCTTTTTATTATTTGATCAAGTGAACGATTAAAAAAACTTTGAATTTGAGGGATGTAATTTTCACCAATTAGTGAAGCTTTTGGATGCAGGTCATTTAAAGCTTCGATATTGCCGCTATAAAATATCACATATGGCGGGTCTTTAAGAATCCGCAAGGATTCAGGGTAATTTTTATCTGTAATTGTAATTGCCCTAATCTCCCCTGAATTAATTAATTGTTCGATTTTTTCTATTTGTTCATCTGTTACCTCTTCATTTTGTTGGATTGCCTTTTGGATTGAAAAATAATCCCCTTTATATTTAATTGCATAGTGAATTAATTTTTTATTCATACGTCCTCCTTCTGCTATAAATTAAGAAAAAAGCCCAAGAAAACGTTAAAAAAAACTTTTTAGCTAAAAAGTCTTTTTATTGTCCTTTTTTAGTCAATAAACCTAAATCTGGCTTAACTTATTGTCTTTATTTTTCTCGAAAAATTTTTAATTTATAGCAAACTAAAACATAAAAAAAGCTATGAATTCATAGCTCCTAAATTTCCAATTTGATGGCAAAAATTCACTTTTTAGTGAATATAAGTACGTAAAAATACCAGTAAATCCGTGTTTTTAATGATATTATCTTAATTTTTATTATTTTAAAATTAACCTTTTACAAAAAAAAAAAAAAAATGCTTGGTCTAAAATAAAATTATGCTATAATAACCCTCACTAAGAATAATTAATAAATTTTATATTGAATTAAGGGGGGGATTAGTTATGTTTTTGTCATAATAAAATAAGATAGTGCGAATTATCCATTATATTTTTAAATATGATGGAATGCCTTAAATTTAACCGTTTAGAAATCTATAAATTTAGGGCTTTTGGTTATTGTTCTTTCAAAACTTCATATATTTTTTTAGGCTCGCTGCAAATAAAAACGAGTTTTCTATTTGCATTGAGTTTAAATAGTAGTTGTATTTTTTTTATGATTTTTGTTATTTTATACTTTAATTGACTTTTGCCAGTGTTTTAAACTAAAAGTAGTTTAAACATTTCATATTTTGCTTTTCAAGTTAAAATTTTAGCTTTTTTAGTCAATAAACCTAAATCCAGTTTAACTTATTGTCCTTATTTTTCTCGAAAAATTTTTGAATTTATAGCAAACTAAAACATAAAAAAAGCTATGAATTCATAGCTTTTTTTATGTTTTGATGGAATTAAAACAATATTAACTAACTACTTTTCTCAATTTTCTCTTTTTTAGTCAAGAATTTAAAAATTTAACGATATACCCAATTAAAATTGCGGCAACATAACTTATTAAAGGTATAAACTGCTCAAAAGTTACTTCTTCAGAACTACTACTAATAAATGGTAATTGTGAAACAATAAGGGTAAATAAAATAACAATCATACCTATAATGTAAATTACAATTTCTCAAATTGGTATTTGTTCGCTTTTTCGTCATTTTCAAATCAAAACTGTAAAGAGTGTGAGAAAATACTGAATTAAAAAGGAGATATTTCCTGCCTTTAAAATTGTACCAAATGTGTCTGTAACACCGGCAATTCTAGGAATAATTGTAAAAATTATACTTGAAGTAATAGCAAGCGAAACTGAAAGATAAATAGCATGATGGTATTCGTTGTGCTTATTTTTTTTGGCAAAAATGGAAGGTAAAAAACCGTCTTCAGCAAGTGGTGCAATATATCTTGCATAAGGTTGAACTGATCCCATTGTTGCTGACATTCGATTAAAGAATAATCCGATTGTAAAAAGTGATACTCCTGTGGTACCTCAAAGAGTTTTGTAGACTTGTTCAAGTCCAAAGTTTGAAAGATATTCTTTACCAAGTCCTATAAAAATTATATAAAATAAAAAATAGGAAGAAATTACTATAAGAAACATTAGAATTATTACTTTTTTAAACCGTTTTGTTTCGACACTTTGTGAAATTGTCGCTAATGACTCAAAACCACCATAAGAATAAATAAATGATAAAATTGTACTAGCAAATAATGTAACACTAAAAGGTTCGATTTGGCTAAAAGTATGTCCATATGTATTTGATTGAATAATTAAATAAATAATTAAACCAAAACCAATAAGAAGTGTTGCCCATTTAAAAATAGCAGTAACTAAAATTATTTGTTTTGAGAGTTTAAACCCAAAACTACCGGCAAGAATTAAAATTATATAAACTACTAATGAGATTGAAACATAAACTCATTGGCGATCGGGATCAAATTGTGTTAGTAGAGTTGAAAAAAATAGCGGGCTCGTTGCCGAAAAAAGCATAATTCGGGCAACTTGATTTCAACCTGAGAAAAAAACAAGTCCATTTTTAAAGGTTTTTTTAGCATATGCATATGAACCACCAACTTCATTTTGGTATTTTTGCCCCGCTCGAGCAAAAGCAAAAATAACCGCTAAAGTAATTAAAGATGTCAGAATAAAGACAAAAACACCCCAAATTCCTTGATTAATTACTCTCGAAATAGTGGCGATAAAGCCAAATCCTACAACATAATTTAGCCCATAAAAAATAAATTGTCGTTCTGTAAGTGTGTTTTTTGATTTAGTTTTCATAATTTTGGCCTTTAATTTTCAAAATTGTATTAAATTGTACCACTAGAAAAAATAATTAATTAAAAAAATTTACTTGAAATTTTTTTAATTAATTTCAAGAACGCCACTAATTTTGTGAATTTTTTCCTTACCTAGCAAAAATTCGCCATTAGGGGTCAAAATTTGATTGTTATTTAGTAAAACTGTTTTTAAATCTAAGGTTCAAGTAATTTTTTTATCATTTTTTTCTAAAGTTAAATTATCTATTAATTGAGTAGTAACTAAATTTGCAAACTGAATTTGCGGGAAAATAAGTCATCTGTTATGCTTAACTTCAGATAATTTAATCCACTTATTATTAATTTCAGCATTAACCCTTATATATAAGTGCTCTAATAAATGTTTTAAAAATGTATGTTTAGTAAAGTTGGATTTTAAATCTCTTTCTAATAATGTTTTTTTAACATCATTTTTTAAAGCAGTAATTTCTAAATCTTTTTCTGATAATTCGATTTGGTAAATATTGTCAGAATTTTTAGCTAAACCTGAAAATTCAAGACTTTTATTATTTGGCAAAAACGTTTTTATCTCAGTATCTTTGTCTATTTTTCAAATTTGTAAATTAAGTCTTAATTTTCCATTTTCATCATCAGGTTGAGTGCTAACAACATCAAATCCATATTTTTCTTTTTCATCATCGTTAATTTCAGGGCTAAATTCGGCAAAAGTATCTTTAAGTCCGACTCCAAAATTTCGATTATTTAAAACATGACCAATTTGATTAAAAAATGGGTTGGATATAACGTCATTTTTTGAGTTTAGCAAGGAAAAAGCTAAAAATGATGGAAAAATGTTTTTAAAATCATCAGGTAATTTCTTTGCAATTAAATTTATTTTTGATGTCTCTTCTTGTTTATAAAAAAGACTTACCATTTTTGAGGATTTAATTGAGTCATTATCTTTAAGATGCAAAAATAAAAGCACGTTATTTATAGGTTTTTCTTGGTTTGATGGGCCTGTAGAAGCAACAACAGCGTTAGAAAAATCTAATTTAACAGAATACTTATCGTTCAAATCTTGGATTGGGTCAATAAAATTTACATAAGAAAAATTTTTCTTAATAGTTTTACCTTCAGTAATTATTGTTAGGGGGTATGAACTTTGCATGTGATTTGTAATGCGAAATGAACTAGGCAAAGTTGAAAGATAACCTTTTAATTGAGCTAATTGGACATCAGTTTCTTTTTCTTCCTTTTTTGGGTCAAAAGGTTGGGGAACAATTTCTTCTTCATCACTTGGTTTTTGTGGTGTAAAAGATGGAATTTTGGGCTGTTCTAACCCTTTTTTATCATCTGTTATTTTAATTATGCCCGGTTTTTCTTCAATCACATCAGGGTTTTGTATAACAGCGGGTGGCAAATCAGGTTTTTGACTAATGACCGGATTCTTTTTTTCTTCCTGAGTTTTACCCTTATCAATTTGGGTTTCTGTATTAATTCCTGGATTTGATGGATTTTGACCTGGATTTGATGGATTTTGACCTGGATTTGATGGTTGAGATGGTTGAGATGGTTGCTCTTGTTCAGGTGGTGGAACAATTTTTGGCGAATCACCAATATCTTTACTTATTTTATCAGGTAAATTTGACTCAACTGAACAACTTGATAAAAATAAAAAAATTACTGAAAAAAATAAAAAGTTTAATTTTGATTTTCTTAGTAATTTCATAATTTAAAATTTTACAATATTAATTATTAAAAGTAATACTTTTTCTTATTTTTGTTTTAAATAAAATTTAGTCAAAGTATTTTAAAAGATGCTCTAAATTATTGCTTTTTAATTCATTTTTAGGAATAAATTTAAGGGCAGCTGAATTAATACAATAACGTCTTCCTCCTTGTTCTTTAGGCCCATCATTAAAAACGTGGCCTAAATGGGAATCAGCATTTTTTGAGCGAACTTCAACTCTAGTCATTGAGTGGCTAAAATCAAGAACTTCAACAACTGAGTCCTCGTTTAAAGGTTTTCAAAAAGATGGTCAACCAGATCCTGAATTATATTTAGTTGAAGACAAAAAAAGCGGAGTTCCGTCGATAATATCAACATAAACACCTTCTTCGTAATTATCGTTATAAAGATTATCAAAAGGTGGTTCTGTAAAATTTTCTTGTGTAACTTTGTATTGTAATTCGTTTAAATGATCAAGTTTTTTCTTGTTTTTTTCCATGTTTTCTCCAAAATAAATTTTTAATTTCCAAATTATACCATTTTTAAAATTATTTTTTAAAAAATTCATTTAATATTATGAATTTGAATTTATTTAAAATATAAAAAATAGCGCTTTTTTATTAAAATTTTTAAAAAAAGTATCATTTTAACCCAAATTAGCAAAAATGCAAAGACTTTTATTGACAAAAAATTTTATTATAATACTAAAAATTTATCAAAAACCAGATTCAACCGTCTAACCTTATTTAAGCTCAAAAATATGTGATTTTGAACTTAACTGTCAAATTTTGCTAAGAAATGCTGTAAAAAAATTTTGGATTTACAGCTCCAGTGTTTCCCAGTTTGATGGCAAAAAATCACTTTTTAGTGAGTATAAATACGGGAAAATAGCCATAAATCCGTGTTTTTTGAGACTAAAATCTTAATTTTTATTATTTTTAAATTAACCTTTTGTAAAAAAAAAAAAAAAATGTTTGGTCTAAAATAAAATTGTGTTATAATGTGTCTCACTAAGAATGAATTAATAAATTTTGAGATTAGAATTAAGGGGGAATTAATTATGTTTTTTGCATAAAAAAATCAGAAAATGCGAATTATCCATTATATTAAATATAATGGTATGGCTTAAATTTGACCGTTTAGAAATCTACAAATTTATGCCTTTTAATTATGGCTCTTTCAAAACTTCAAATTTTGTTTTTTAGGCTCAATGTAAGTAAAAATGAGTTTTCTTTTTACATTGAGTTTAAATAGTAGTTGTATTTTTTATGGTTTTTGTTATTTTATCCATAAATTGATTTTGCTAGTGTTTTAAACTAAAAAATCACACATTTGTTTTTTTTAGTAGTTTTTACTCAAAAAACTAGGGCAAATTTGGCACTTTTTCTCGCGAATTTTGCCAAAAATTCAAAATAAAATATCTAAAAAAGGGCAAAAAACTATTAAATCAAAAAATTAGCTAAGATAATTTTTAGGATTTAGGATTAATTTTAACTGTATATAACCCATCTTTTTGTAATTTTTTCTTAAAATCTTCGCGAATATTACCGTTAAATCCATCAAGATAAGTAGACTGACCCTCCATTAACGAAATTGCATTTGAAAAAGTGTTACTTTCTGAATCAGTCGAATAGGAATAATTTATACCAATTAAATTAAAACTTGAATCAATAGCCATCGATCCAGAAGATCCAGGACCAAGAGCGTCTAATTTATTTTCAGAATTTACTTTTGTGTACAAATTCGAATGCTGATTTAAAACCTTTTTTAGCATTCCGTGTTTTAAATTGGCAAGAAATGGTTTTTGGTAGTTTTTTCACCTTTCATGTTTAGCATTTCAGTCTTTATTTTCAGCATCATTATAAGGAACTCAAAGACCATGAAAAAGACTATCATTAATTACACGTGATCGGGTGTTGATTATTCCACCTGTTGATTTATTAGATTTAAAATTTACACCTTTTTCTCAATCACCATTTTCATTATCGCTAGTAGCAACTGGATATCCGCCATAAAATTGTGTTTTTATTGGACTAAATTTTTCATTTCGACCTAGACCGATATGTCAATCTTTTTCAGTACCAGAATCAATCGCTTTTTTTAATTCAGGTAAAACATGTTCTAAATCAGTTTTTTTAATTTTCAGTCTTAAAATAACAAAGTCTGAACCGCCGTTTTTGGTTGTTCCAACTCGGGTGGTTTCATTATAATTGTCTAAATATTTAAGACCAACATCGACATCATGACCCATTATTCCCTCAACTTTGTAGCGCGGAGTGTAATATGGAGCGGTTAAATAGCTGTCATAAGCATCAAAAACAGGATATTCTTTAATTTTTGGGTATGTATTTTCGTATTTATTGCCTGAAATTAAATGCTCTGAACGCGCTGCGGTAAAAAAAGGCTTTAATTTATTGCCTTTTTTTGCATCTTCTTCAGAGATAAATTGATAGTTTTGGTTAACAAAGCCAGCATTTCACTTTTTTGATTTTTCACTTTTGTTATCTACATCAAAAAAATACATGCTTTTGTCAAAAATTTGTGGCATATTCCAAACATGGATGTTTGTCCCAACTAAAAGTTCATAACTATCAGAATTAGCGTCATTATTTGTTATTCTATCTAAAACTCAGGCGGTACCGTATTCTTTAAAAGCTTCAGTGCCGTATCTATTTCCAAAAAATTGATCTTGATAATATTTAAATCCGTAAATTCCAAGACTAAATGAGCGATCATAAATGAACTTTTCATAGTCAATATCTTTTTTTAAATTAGAATTAGTTTGATTAGATTTTCAAATTTGTTTTTTGCCATCACCACTTTCAAACAGAATACTAATTTGGCCTTTTTTATCATCAAAATTGGCACTAACTTTTTTTAAATTAGAAATTTTAAAAATTTTGCCAATTTCATCGATTTTCATGTAATAAAATAACTGACTTAAATTGGACGGCAAAAAACCAAAAGGATTTTTTTTGACAATTTCTGTTAGATTTTCAGAATTACTTAAAGCTCCCGAAGATTCACCCTCAGAAAACTTTGGAAGATATATTTGTTCAGCCATTCCATTATAGGAAATACCACGATTATAAAACATTAATTTTTCATCATTGTTTTTACCAAAATCGCCGTAATGACCGACATTTTTTGCTAATTCTCAGAATCTTTTATTTCTATTTGGATCATTTGGATCAAGAAAATTAATTGGCTGATTATTATCGCCATTGTACAAAAAAGTGTATAAATTATGCACTCCAGTTTGATATTTTGGTGTATTTTGAATAATTTGCATCACTGAATGATTTAGTAAAAAATCTTTGCCAAAATAATGAGCATCTTTAAAATATTCAGGATTTTGTGATTCGCTGTAAATTTTATTTGTGTATTTTAATTTTGGAGTTGCTTCAAAAAGTGGGTTATAAGTTTTTGTATTGTAATTTACAGTTTGAAATTGACTTGAATTTACTTTATTAATAGGGGAATTATTAGTTGGAACATTATTGATTTTTGGGTTAGAATTATTAACAATTTGTGATTTTGGTTTTTGTTCAGACTTGATAATTCTCGTAATTTCAGGTTTATTAGAGCTAGGTGGTTTTAAAATTTTTTGTATTTTAGTTTTAGAAAAATCAGGCTGAGAACTAGGACTTTTTTCAACTTTTTTTGCCTTTTCTTCTTTAACTGGTTTTTGAACTTTATCTAAATTTGGTTCTGGCGCTTTGTCTTTTACTTTTAAAAACGAAGTAAAAACAAACTCTTTTGGTATTGAAAGTTGCTTTTTAGTATCAACAAGCAAAACATTAACTGTTAACGAATTTTGTTCAAAGTTTTTATTTAAAGTCAATTTTTGCAAATTGTATTTATCGCTGTCATATTCAAAGTTAATGTTTTTCCAATCGACATCATCAAGACTAATTTGCTGTTGGTTCTCAATTTTTGCATGAATTTTAGGACTAATTTGTTCTTTTGAATCAAATTTATCATTGTTTACATTGCACGCTGAAAATAAAATTATTGATATTGAGCCAAAAAACAGATTATAAAAAATAAGTTTACTAAGCTTTTTCATAAACCAAACCGTTTGATTTTTACAAACTTAAATTCAAATCTTATACATTTTTATTAAGTTTTGCTAACCAAATTATAGCATAAAAAAGGCTAATTTTTAAGCTAAACCATTTGTTTAATCGCCAATTTTGAAGCATTATCAAAAAAAATGAATAAAAAAAATGACAAATCAATAAAAAAAAATTAATTTGTGGTATAATTATATTTATAATCAAAATATTTTAGGAATTCATTTTTTACTTAAAAATAAATTTCATTTTGATAGAATTAACTAATTTTAGATCTCTAAACCTAAATACCATATAATAAGTTTTAACGGAAAATGGCTGAAAAAATCATTAAAGGGATAGTTGTCGAAAGATTTAACTTTAGGGACTTTGATTTAATAGTTAAATTAGTAACAAATTTCGGGATTCTTAAGATGGTCGCACTCGGTGTACGTCGTCCAACTAGCAAAAATATTTATATATTAAATCCCGGATGCCTTGGTGAATTTGAGATTTTTTTGGCCAAAAATCCTAATAAATTATCTAAACTAAAAAAGGGTGAGTGCCTTGTTCGTTTAGATTTAACTAACGAAAATATTTATAAGTTTTGAAAAGTAATTTATCAATTTAGTGATGAAAATAACTATGATTCTGAACTTTTCAATATTTTTCAAAGCGCCTTTTCCAAAATAAATGACAAAAATGTAGACGCGATAATAGTTTATGTAATTATTAACTGAATTAAAATTAACGGTTGAATCAGCAATTTAACTAGTTGTAAAGTTTGCAAAACCAATAAAAGGCTTGTAAATTTTGATTTTTATGGTGGAATGGAATGTATTTATCATCGCACTTTAAAACCTTTTTTTAGATTTAATGTCAAGGAATTGGAAATTTTGTATTGAGCCGATTTTTCGCTTGATGAATATTTGCGAAAAATCAATTTTGACCATGTTTATTCTATTTTTGAAATTTTAAAAATGTTTTTAAAAAAAAATTCATATATTATTTTTTAAATTTTTGGTATAATTTTATAAATATTTATGATTAGAATAATTTCTGGTAATTATAGGCGTGCTGTAATAAAAAATCCTGAATTTTCAGTAGTTAGGCCTATGTCTGATCGTTGTCGTGAGTCGATTTTTTCACAGTTACAATTTGAAATTCCAAATTCAAAAGTTTTAGATTTGTTTGCCGGAACAGGTGCAATCGGTCTTGAAGCTTCTTCGCGTGGGGCAAAAAAAGTTGTAGCTTCAGAGTTAAATCAGCAGGCATACCAAAATATTGTTGATTTTTGTAAAAAATATAACGTAAAAAAATACGAAATATTTAATAAAAACGCAATATTTTTGCTTAACGATCTTAGTGGGCAAAAGTTTGACTTTATTTTTTTGGATCCGCCACATGCTGAAGAAGAAATTACCAAGAAATGTTTTTTAAAAATTGCAAAAAATAATTTATTAGAAGAATCTGGAATTATAATTTACAAAACTAATTTAGGTTCTAAATTAATTCCCAAATTTTTTTCAATTGAAAAAACAAAAAAATACGCTAAAAATACTGTTTTTTTCCTAAGATTTAATAATGAAGCAAAAGATGAATAAACTAATTGTAATTTCAGGTCCTTCAGGTGTTGGCAAAGGGACAATTGAGTCAATTTTATTAAAAAACAATAAATTGCCTATAAAACTTGCAATTTCTGCAACAACCAGGCAAATGCGCGCTAATGAAATTGACGGAGTGAGTTATTTTTTTTTAGACCACGAAACCTTTAAAGAAAAAATCAAAAATAACGAATTTATTGAGTGAAGTTGTCATCTTGATAATTACTATGGAACTCTAGAGTCACAAATTCAATATATTCAAGAGCAAAATTTCATTCCCTTATTAGAAATTGACACAAATGGTGCTAAAAATATTATTGAAAACTATAAGAAAAATAACCAATTAGATAAAATTTTAACCATTTTTATTTTACCTCCCTCGCTTGAAGTCCTAAAAAACAGAATTGAAAATAGACTCACAGAGACATCAAATCAAATTGATCTTCGACTTAAAAAGGCTGAATCTGAAATTAAAATTAAGGATTTATTCAAGTTTCAAGTTGTAAATGACAATTTAGAACAATGTGTCGATGAAATTGAAAAAATTATAACAACAGAAATAAAAGAGCTGTAGATGAAGGGGCAAATTGTTAGAGTTATCGCGGGTTTTTATGATGTTTTTGAAGCATCGACCCAAAAACTCTATCCACTTTTGAGAGGATCTGGATCACTTAGACAAAAACAAATATCTCCTTTAGTTGGAGATTTTGTTGAGTTTGATCCTAGTGGATTTATTAAAGAAATTCTTCCAAGAAAAAACTGACTAAAACGCCCAAAAGTTGCTAATATAGACCAAGCGCTTATTTTTGTTTCCCTAAAAGAACCTAATTTTTCACCTTTATTGCTTGATACTTTTTTGTTAATGATTGAATTTAAAAATATTAGTCCAATTTTGATAGTTACCAAAGTTGATCTTGAGCCAGATTATAAAAATTTGTTGCTTGATTATCAAAAAATGGGATATTCTATTTTTTTTATTAACAATAATGAAAAAAAAATTCCTAGCGATTTGCAAGAAAAACTTAAAAATAAACTTAATTTTGTCATTGGACAAAGTGGAGTTGGAAAAACAAGTTTTATCAATAATTTGTTTGGCACACAATTTGAGGTTCAGGAAATTTCTTTTTCATTAAATCGCGGAAAACACACAACACGAGTTGTCCAAATTATAGGAAAAGGAGACTTTCAAATAGTAGATACCCCTGGATTTTCTAGCTTTAATTACGATGAAATTCCCAAAGATCAAATTAAAAGTTCTTTTGAAATTTTTCGCCAGTTTTTGCCTAAATGTAAATTTAGAACATGTTTTCATTTTCATGAGCAAATAGAAAACTGTGCAGTAAAAAATGCTGTAAAAAACGGCATAATTTCAAAAACTAGGTATAAAAATTATCTCTATCTTTTAGAAAAATATGAAAAAAAAGATTATTAGCCCCTCACTTTTGAATGTTAGCAAAAATAACCGTCTAAAATTAGTTAGAACCTTTTTGAATCTTGGAATAAAATGATTCCATTTTGATTTTATGGACGGTAAATTCGTTGAAAATACAGCAATTTCTCTTTCAGAAATTAAAAAAATTGTGACTAAATCAAAAAAGTTTATTTCCGATGCTCATTTAATGTCAGTTGATCCTGAAAGTCAAATTGAAGAACTAATTGGCTATGTTGATTTTGTCACAATTCATTTTGAAAGTAAAAATTATGACGAAATTTATAGGATAATTTTAAAATACTCTGAAAAAATTAAAATAGGACTTGCAATAAAACCTTCGACAAAAATTGAAGAAATTTTAGATTTATTACCCAAAATAGATCTGATTTTGGTAATGTCAGTTGAACCTGGAAGAGGTGGGCAGGATTTTATCCAAGAAACATATCAAAAAATTAGCAACATATCAAAAATAATTCGTGAGTCAAATTACAACATTTTAATCCAGGTTGACGGCGGAATTAAAGATTATAATGCAAAAAAAGTCTTTGAATCAGGGGCTGATGTAATTGTTGTGGGAACTTTTTTGGCTCAAAAACCAAATAAAACTAAAATCCAAAAGTTATTAAATTAACACTAAAACAAGAAGCAAAAATTACTATTTAAGAATTTGTTAAATTCATAGTTTGTGATATAATTTTTAGCATGTTATTATTTTTGATCTTTACTTACAAATAATACATTCAATAAATTTAAACTATATATACAAATTCGAGGTGTTTTATGTCAAAAATTACAAGAATTTTTGCAAGAGAAATTCTTGATTCACGGGGAAATCCAACAATTCAAGTTGAGGTTCACACCCAAGCGGGCGGTTTTGGGTCTGCAATTGTTCCATCAGGAGCTTCAACTGGATCAAGAGAAGCGCTTGAATTACGTGATTCAAATACAGAATATGCTTATAACTGATTCGGTCAAAAAGGTGTAATGACCGCAGTTAATAATGTAAATAATATTATTGGTTCTGAAATTATTGGTCTTTGTGTTAAAAATCAAAGACTTATTGACCAAAAAATGATCGATTTAGACGGAACTCCAAATAAAGAAAGACTTGGTGCAAATGCTATTTTAGGTGTTTCTTTAGCAGTTGCAAAAGCGGCCGCAAGTGAGTTGAGACTTCCACTTTTCCGTTATTTAGGTGGCCCAAACCCAACTTTAATGCCAGTTCCAATGCTTAACGTGATAAACGGAGGTGAGCATGCTTCAAATACGCTTGATTTTCAAGAGTTTATGATTATGCCACTCGGTTTTTCAACATTTAGAAAAGCTTTGCAAGCATCAAATAAAGTATTCCACACTTTAGCAAAACTTCTTAAAAAATCAGGATATGGAACTCAAGTTGGTGATGAAGGTGGATTTGCTCCTAATTTAACTTCTCACGAACATGCACTTGATTTTTTAGTTGAAGCAATCAAGGAAGCAGGATTTAATCCGGCTGTTGAAGGTGAAAATGCTATTGCAATTTCAATTGATGCTGCTGCTAGTGAGTTTTATGATGGAACAAAATATGTCTTTAAAAAATTAAAAGCTGCTTCTGCTGATCAAGAAAATCACCAAAAATATGAATTTACATCAGAAGAATTGCTTGATTATTACGGACAACTTTTTGATAAATATCCAATAATTTCAGTCGAAGATGGTTTTGCTGAATCAGACTGAGACGGATTTATTGCTTTTACAAAAAGATTTGGACAAACACACCAAATTGTCGGTGATGATTTAACTGTTACAAATGTAAAAATTTTAAAAGAAGCTATCAAAACAAAAGCAATTAACTCCATTTTAATTAAATTAAATCAAATTGGAACATTAACTGAAACACTTGATGCAATTCAACTTGCGCAAAAATCAGGGTTGACCGCAGTTATTTCACACCGTTCTGGTGAATCTGAAGATACTACAATTTCTGATCTTGCAATCGCAGTTTCATCTGGTCAAATTAAAACAGGATCACTTTCAAGAACTGACCGAATTGCCAAATATAATCGACTTCTAGTAATTGAAGAATTTTTAGACACATATTCAAAAAGTGAATATACTGGAAGAGATGTTTTTTACAATCTAAAAAAAATAATCTAAAAAAAATAATTTAAAATATGGATATTCGTTTAATTTTAAACAACAAATCTTTTGTTGAAAAAAAATTATCAGAACGTGGTTTTGATATTTCTATAATTGCCGACTTATATCAAAAAGCCCAAAAACGTAACTCTTTGCGTCAAGAAATTGATGAATTATTAGCCCAAAAAAACAAAACTAGCAAACAAATAGGACTTTTTGTTCGTGAAAACAAAGACGCTGAAGATTTGAAAAACCAAGTAAGTCAGATTAAAGATAAACTTGCAAATTTAGAGACAGAGTGACAAAAACTTGATGACTGAGTTAGTCAAAAAATTCTTGAAGTGCCAAATCTTCCTGATGATTCAGTTCCTTTTGGAAATTCTGAACTTGATAATCAAGTAATTTATCACTGAGGGCAACCAAAAAAAATCGATCCTAAAATCAAGCCTCACTATGAATTTGGTAAATCTAAAGACATTTTAGATTTCAAACGAGCTGTAAAAATTTCAGGCAATCGCTTTGTAATTTATAAAAATTTAGCGGCTAAATTAGTTCGGGCTTTGATAAATTTTATGATTGACACTCATGTAAATTCAGGTTATCAGGAAATTGTTCCAAATACTTTAGTTCTTGAAAATTCGCTATATGGAACAGGTCAACTTCCGAAATTTTCAGAAGATTTGTATTCTCTAAAAAATTCAGATCTTTGACTAATTCCAACAGCCGAAGTTCCTTTGACAAATTATTATCAAGGCGAAATTATCGACTTAGAAAAACCAATTTCACTTGTTGGCTACAGTAAATGTTATCGATCTGAGGCCGGAAGTGGCGGTAAAGACACAAGAGGTTTGATCCGACTTCATGAATTTCACAAAGTTGAACTTGTTAAAATAACAAATGAAACTGATGGAATGAAAGAATTTGACAATGTGGTTCAAGATGCGGCTAAAATTTTGAAATTACTAAACATTCCTTATCGTGCTGTGCTTTTGTGTACTGGCGATCTTGGATTTTCAAGTAAAAAAACTATTGATTTAGAAGCATGACTTCCATCAGAACAGACATATCGTGAAGTTTCATCAATCAGTTATTGTGGCGATTTTCAAGCAAGAAGAGCAAAAATTCGCTACCGTGATGAAAAAAACAACCTTTATGCGCACACAATTAACGGATCTGGTCTTGCAATTGATAGAATTGTCGCGATTTTACTTGAACAGAATCAAAACCCTGATGGTAGTTGAACAATACCAGAAGTTTTAAAACCTTATTTTAATTAGATTTTATAGATAAATTTTTTAATGAATAAAATTGTACCATGACTTTTTATGGTACAATTTTATTTTATTTAATTAAATAAGGAGTAATAATGAAAAAATTATTGGTAGTTTTGCTTGATAAATTCCAGGATATAGAGTTTACAACTTTTGTTTCTTTGATAAAAAAGGCCGATTTATACGATAAAATTGAATTTTATAATCCTGAAAACAAAATAGTAACAGGCCAATTTGGAGTTGTCCAAATTGAGGCCAAAAATCATTGAAAATCTGATGAATTTGACGCAATTTTTATACCTGGAGGAGTTGCAGCCCAACATCTTCGAACTTGTGAGCTAGCACTCAAATTAATTGGTGAATTTTTTGCGCAAAACAAGGATGTTTTTGCAATTTGTGATGCGCCAAATGCCATTTTTGAGCGTAATTTAGCGCCAAATTATCAATTTAGTTCATACCCTGATGAAACAAATTCAGACATACCAACAAGAAAAAACGATTTAGTCACAGTTGATAAAAATTATATTTCAGCTAGAAACGCCTCATCTTCAGCTGAATTTGCATTTAAAGTTATTGAAAAATTAGCTTCAAAAGAAATTGCTGAAAAAATAAGAGCCGGATTTCAAGCTTAAATTTCTAGAATTTCCCAGTTTGATGAGATAATCTTAAAAATTGTCCTGGTTTAGTTTTAGGGACTTTTTTAACTTTTTTGGCAAACTCAAGAAAAATAACTATCAAACCAAAAACACTAAGTTTCAAACCTAACAAAAAAATACAACTACTATTTAAACTCAATGCAAATAGAAAACTCGTTTTTATTTGCAGCGAGCCTAAAAAAACATATGAAGTTTTGAAAGAACAATAACCAAAAGCCCTAATTTATAGATTTCTAAACGGTTAAATTTAAGGCATTGCATCATCATCATATTTAAAAATATGACGGAAAATTCGCATTTTCTGATTTTTTATGACAAAAACATAACTAATTCCCCCTTAATTCTAAAATCCAAATTTATTATTATTCTTAAGTGAGACTTATTATAACATAATTTTATTTTTGACCAAACATTTTTTTTATTTTTTGCAAAAGGTTAATTTTTAAATAATAAAAATTATGACTTTAGGTCAAAAAACCCGGGTTTACCGGTATTTTTGCATATTTATGTTCACTAAAAAGTGAATTTTTGCTATCAAATATGAAAACTCGGGAAAAGAAATTGCTGAAAAAATAAGATCCGGATTTCAAGCTTAAATTTCTAGAATTTTTTCAATTTGATTATTAATATCGTCACTTCTTTCAAAGAAAACTGCATGACCAGTTTCTTCAAACTTTATAAGATTTTTATTAAAACTTTCAGAAATTTTGCGAAGACTTTCTAATGGCACAAAATGATCTTCAACACCAGCAATTACAAAATAATTATTATTTTGTTGGTAAAGTGGTAATAATTCGGTTTTAAGCCATTCCAAGTTAAAGATTTCTTCAAAGACAATCTTTCTAAAAATTTCTCTTTTTTTCGTGACATTTTCAAGAAAATTAATAGCATTATTTGCTAAATTTTTCTTATAACTAAATTTATCAGTAAAAACTAAATGCTCAAGGCTATCTTTTGCAGATACAATGTCCTGAGGCAAGAGTCAATTTGATAATTTTTCAGCTTCGCTTTGCGAATTTTTCTCTAAAATAAAAGGATTTAGTGGAGCAACTAAAATCGCTTTTTTTGCTAAATTTTCACTTAAAATATAGAGAGCAATAGCTCCGCCAAGTGAGTGGCCGATTACAATTTGGATATCTAAATTGAGTTTTTTAATGAAACTAGCTGCAATTTTCTGGTAATTTTTAACATTAATTTCATTATTATTAGTGCTTTGACCACAACCGGGAAAATCAAATGAAACAATGTCATAGTTACGATTTTGTTTCTTTTTAAGTTGAAAAATGAAATTATGGCTTGAATTAAAACCGTGTAAAAATAGTATTTTTTGCTTTCCAGTTTCTTCTAAAAAATAAAAAATATCCTCATTTTCAACAGTAATTTTAGAATGAACTATCATTAATAATTAGCTTCCAAAAATTGTATCCAAAATTTCATTAAGAGGAATTGCACCAAAATATTCATCAAGATTTGTAATCTGTAGAAGTTGTGATTCTATAATTGATCTAGTAAATTCCTTATTTTCTAAAATTTCTTGAATATCTTCAACTGATCTTTGAGATAAAAAATCACCTTCAAACTTTATTTTAACAATGTGATTTTTCTCAATATTTGCAAGCACTCTTAAAGTTCCGCCACTAGTTCGGGCTATATTTTCATAGCTAAAATAAGGATTTGAACCAAAAACTCATTCTCTAGATTGTCTTAAGGTTTGAGTTTCTTGAAAATCTTTTTCAGATATCATTCGATCTTGAAAATAAGTTTCAACATCTTGCGCTTTTGTTTGATATTTATTTTCAAAAAATGTGATTAGTCTTGAAATAAACTCAGAATCTTCCATTTGTTCTTCAATTTCATGTAAAATATTTGTTACTCGTTGACGGATAGATTTTATTCCTTTGGACTCAATTTTTAATCGATTTGGCTTTAAAACTTGGCCTAATTTTGCTAAATTAGCATTAAATAGAATTGTTCCATGGTGAACAATTCTATCTTTGTAAATTATTTGAGCATTTCCTGAAACTTTTGCGCCATTAACTATTAGATCATTTCTACCTTTGAATTCAGCATCTAAACCAAAAGTTTTAAAAAATTCTATAATCGGTGTCAAGAATTTTTGATAACTGTGATTCTGTTTTTTAGTTATAAATGAAAAATTAATGTTTCCTAAATCGTGATAAACAGCACCACCTCCAGAAAGTCGACGGTAAATTTCAATTCTTTGCTTTTCAACTTCTTCAAGCTTAATTTCCTCGTAAATATTTTGATTTTTACCGATAATTATTGCATTATTATGTTGGTAAAAATATAAAATATCGTCCTGATTTTGGTCATCTTTTAGAATTAGTTCCTCGCAAACTAACGTGTAAAATGGGCTTGTTTTTTTAGTAGTATAAATCTTCATATTTCCTCCATATTCTAGTTATGTTCTAAATCAAAAGTTGTAATTAATTTGAATTTTGATTTAAAATCATCAAGATTTTCTGCTAATTGTAAATTTTCTAAATTAAAAAGTGTTATTTTTTCATAATCTCAACGGAGCGCATACTTGTTTTTTGATAAAAAGTAGATTAAATTTTCAACAAACCAAAAAAAATATTCTGAATTATAATCGATTGTTCTATCAAGACCTTCAACTGAAATTTCTAATTTCCGAAAGGAATAGCTTAAAATTCGAAAATTAAATACAAATCTTTCGTTTATAGGACATTTCTTTTGAGCTGAGTTTTGTTCCTTGTTAAATGCGACTGACATCTAAAAATCCTTAAATTATATAAAGTCTGTTTTTTATTTTATTTTATTATAATTTATAATTATAAACTATTTAAGTATACTTTTATTTTTAAAAATTAAATTTAAAAATTATAAAGGATTTTTTTTGAAAATCTTGGAGAAATATGAAAAATACAAATGAATATGTAGCTTGATATCGAAAATATCGACCTACTAAATTTTCTGATGTTGTTGGCCAACAATATTTAGTTGAAAGTTTGAAAAACATCGTTAAATCAAAAAAGTTTTTTCACGCCTATCTTTTTTCAGGGCCAAGAGGTACTGGAAAAACTTCACTTGCAAAAATATTTGCAAATGCAATAAATTGCACTCACAAAGAGCAAAATTCTGTTGACCCGTGTCAAAATTGCCTTAAAAATATAAATAATTCTATTGATATAGTCGAAATGGACGCTGCTTCACACAATGGCGTTAAAGAAATCCGTGAAATTGTTGAAAATTCTATTAATTTACCTCAGGTTAGCCCATATAAAATTTATATTTTAGATGAGGTTCATATGCTTTCAACTTCAGCTTTTAATGCATTTTTAAAAACTCTAGAAGAACCGCCAAGTCATATTATTTTCATTTTAGCAACTACCGAAGTTCATAAAATCCCTTTGACAATTCTCTCAAGAGTCCAGAGATATAATTTTCTTGGCCTAAATAAAGAGCAAATTTCACAAAGACTTTCACAAATTTTAGAATATGAAGGCGTAGAATACGAAGAAGAAGCCCTAAAATCCGTGTGTTTATTAAGTCACAACAGTTTGCGGGATGCAATTTCAATTCTTGAACAAGCGGTAATTTTTGGTAACAACTTTTTGAGCAAAACAAGTGTTGAGGAACTTTTTGGGCTAGTTTCAAGTGAAAAACTTGTTGAATTTATAAACGTTCTTTTTTTAGCACAGTCCCAAAAAGCCTTTGATTTATTAGATAAACTTTTATTGCAAAGCAAAAATTTTCAAATTTTACTTGAGTCATTAATAAATTTAGTCAAAGAGTGAATTATTTGAGAAAAAACTCAAGAGGAAGACTTAATTGAAATTTATTCGACTTCTGATTTGGAAAAGTTAAAAATTAGCCACGATTTTGCTTTTAAATTTTTAGATATTGGCTTTTCAACTTTAAAAGACATTAATCATGATAAGTTTCAAAGTTTAGCGCTTGAAATTTTAGTTATGAAAATTCTTGCTTTTAAAAAGGAAAACTTGCAAGAAAAAAGCCAAACTGTTTTAGAAAATACAGAAAAATTTGCTGAAAAACCAAAAGAAGATCTAAAAATTGCTGCTCAAGAAACCGAAGAAAGTGAAGAAAATATCAAAAAAGAGGAAAAACCGTCAAAAAAATTAGAGTTTGTTACTGTCCGTGATAAAAATTTTGGCTCAAATTATAATTTGAATCAAAAAGCAAATACTCAAAATTTATTTAATTATGATGATCCAATTCATGCTTACGATGATGATGAGGATTTAGATTTAAATGGTAGCGATGATTCGACTTGGGGATCAATTTTTGACCGTAAAATCAAAAATAATTTAGAGACAAAAATCCTAAAAAGTGAAAAAAGCAATAAAACAGGCGATAATTTTAAAAACAGGGACAATGCTTTTAATCCTTTGTTAGATCCCGAGGGTGCTAGTTATCATAGTAATTTTTTAAATAAAACTGAAAATTCAAATTTGAATTCGGCTGAAAACATCGATTTTTCAAACTCATTTTTAAATTCTAATGATAAAAAAACTGATGATACTGTCAAAAGAAATGTCAACTCCATTGATTCAGGCCCAAAAACAAATAATCAAACATCATATTTTAGTAAAAATGAAGAAAAAGACGATAATTTTTCATTTGATAGAGATTCATACGTAAATAAATTTTTAAAAAAGAATCTGCCAAATGATTATTTGTCCGTTGATGAGGGGCTAAATCTTATACTTTTGGGAAAAAAATTTTATGACACAAACCGTGAAATTTATTTGGATTTACGTAAAAAATGGAGCAAAAATTTGCTAGATTTTCAGTATAATTTTGAATTCATAGATACTGTTGGAGTATTAAAACATGCAGAAATTCTTACATTAGGATCTAATTTTGTGTGTTTTATTACTAAAAATCCAGAATATGAAGAATTACTAATCGAGAAAATGAAAAAAGAAGGCAATGATGTCAACCGATTATTAAAAAGCGTTTTTGGCCAGGATATCTACGGCCTTGCTTTGAGTAATAATCTTGTTGAAGAAACAAAGAAAAAGGCAAATGAAATTAAAGCGCGTGGTGAAAAATTTGTGCTAAAACCTTTTGAAAAACCAAAAAAACGCACTATTTCTAAGGATGATTTACAAAAATTATTCTTTGATGAATAAAAATTTTTAAACTTTTTAAAATAGTTTATATAATTTATTAAAAATAAGAGAAAGGAAAAACATGAATCTTCAAAAACTATTAAAAGAAGCACAAAAAATGCAAAAAGATCATAAAGTAAAAAAAGATTTGTTAGAAAAAACAGATTTTGACTTTGAAAATCAAGGAATTTCGCTGACTATTTCAGGAGGATTTGAGTTAAAAAAGTTAAAAATTGCTCCATTTTTAGTCGACAAAGACGATATTGAAACATTAGAAGATTTAATTTCTATCACATTAAATCAAGCTTTGTTGAAAATTAGAGAAGAAAATGAAAAAATTGCCCCAACTCAATCACATTAATTTTGAATCATGGTAGATGAAAATTTTGAAAAACTAGTTGACCAATTAAGAAAAGTTCCCGGAATCACGAAAAAACAAGCCACAAATATTTTATTTTCTCTAATCGATACGCCCCTTAGTCAGATTGAGACATTTGTCGAGCAAATTTATAATTTAAAACGCAATCTTCAATATTGTGAAAGATGTGGATATCTAAATGCTAATTCAGTTTGCCAAATATGCCTTGATTTTCAGCGTTCTTTTAAAATATTAGTGGTTGAAAATTCTGAAATGGTCACAAAATTTGAAAAACTAGGAAAATATGATGGCAAGTATTTTGTTTTTGGCAAATATGATATCAAAAAGCTCGAAAATCATGACTTGCAAATAAAAAAACTTGCAGACCTTACTAATGAAGAAAGTGAAATTATTATTGCACTTTCTTCAACAATGGAAGGTTGAATTTTTGCAAATTATCTTGCAAAACACAAGTTTTTATCCTCATCAAAAATTACTAGGCTAGCTACTGGTATTCCTTTTGGGGCGGCAATTGATTATATTGACAATATAACCTTAAATCAAGCACTCGAAAATCGGCAAGAAATGGAAAAATAATATGTTTATAAGTTTTGAAGGGATTGATGCAAGCGGAAAATCAACCGTTATGAATTTGTTTGCAAAGTATTTAAGAATTAAATTTCCAGAAAAAGAAATTCTTACAACTTTTGAACCATATAGCGGCAATGATTCACAAGAAGCACAACAAATCCGCGAGTTTTTACTTAATAAAAAAAATCAAATTAGCCCGTATGTTGAGATGCTTTTATTTTCAACCTCAAGAAGAATTCATCTTGAACAAGTAATTTGGCCAGCTTTAAAATCAGGAAAAATTGTTCTTTGTGATCGCTACATTGATTCTTCGATTGCATATCAAGGGTTTGGAAATAATTTAAGCCCAGATTTAGTTTTTGATTTGAACAGTTTAATTTCTGAAAAAACTTTTCCAGATCTTACAATTTTCCTTGATGTTAAAATTTCAAAATCACGCGAGCGAATGGAAATTTATCGAAATGAAAAGCGAGACCGACTTGAAAATCGCGGCGAGGATTTTTATAAACAAGTTATTAAAGGATATGAATATTTACTAAAAACAAGAAAAAATTTCATTAAAATTGACGGTAATGGCGACTATGATCATGTTTTAACAGATATTATTAATTTTTTTGAGAGCTATTATGAAGCAAATTACGACAAATTGGCACCATTTTCTCGATAATTTGACAAAAACTAAAACAATTCCACATGCAATTTTACTTGTTTCGAGTTACTCAGATTTTCTAGATGAGAAAATAACTGAATTCTTAGAAATATTTAGTCAAAAACCACAAATTTTTCAACATGATTTTGCAGATAATCGCCTTTCAAAAACAGAATTTTTAGAAGAGGTAAACAAGTTGTATTTTTCCTCACTTTATGGCGATAATTCAAAAATTTTCCTAATAAAAAACATCGAAAATGCCCATATTTCTGTGCTAAATTCATTTCTAAAAATTTTAGAAGATCCACCTTTGAATACATATTTTTTACTAACTTCTTTTTCTTCTGACTTAATTATTCCGACTATTGTTTCTCGTTGTCAAATATTTTTTTTCAATGATTTAAATAGAAAAAATGAACTCAAAAAAAAGTTAGATACATGAAAAAAATCGCCTTATAATGCCATATATGCAAATATTTTCACCAATTTTGATCAAGCAACTTTAGCTATTAAGGCCATTAGTGATTCGGATTTAGATAAATTAAAATCATTACTAAATAATTTAACTAAATCAAAATTTGATTTTTTACTATTTTTAAATCAAGTTTTAACAAAAGAAAACTCATTTATTTTTCTTCAGATAATAATCGGTCATTTTAAACAATTTTTTTTAAGCAATTCTGGTCTTAACAAAAAAGACGCTAAAAAAGGGAATTTTTTTGACTTGAATTCTGAAAAAATGGTAAAGATTAATCAGACCTTTAAAAAATTTCTTTCATCACTTGAAACAAATGCAAACTTTAATATTCAAAAATCGGGCTTTTTAGTTCGTCTAAATAACATTTTAACTTAAAATTATGGCAAAAATCACAGTTATAGCAACTCCAATTGGAAATTTACAAGATATAACTCTGCGAGCAATTCAAGCAATAAAATCAGCTGATTTAATTTTGTGTGAGGACACCCGAACTTCCAAAAAAATATTAAATTTTTTGGAAGTTAAAGACAAAAAGTTAATTTCCTATCACAAATTTAATGAAAAATCAACTATCGCCAAAATGTCTGACATATTTTTAACTAATAAAAATATAATTCTAATGTCAGATGCAGGCACCCCTTCAATTAGTGATCCGGGTCAAATTTTGATAAAATGAGCGCACCAAAACGATGTCGAAGTTGATTTTTTGCCTGGTGCATGTGCTTTTGTTGGCGCTTTTGTTCTTTCTGGTTTTGATTTACCGTTAGTTTTTATGGGTTTTTTTAACTCAAAAAAGCAGCAAATAATTAAACAAATTGAGCATTTTATACAAAATTATAGTTATATTTTTTACGTCTCACCATATAAATTACTTTATATTCTTGAAGTAATTAATGAATTTTATGGTGATAAAGTCGAAATTTTTCTTGTTAAGGAAATGACAAAAATTCATCAAAAATATTTTTTTGGTTCTCCTTTAAAAGTTTTAGGTGAACTTCAAAATTCTACCAAAGGCGAATTCACAATGGTTTTAAGGCTAAAAAACGATGAAAAACCGAAGTTAAAAGCAAATAAATATGAAAATTTTTCCAAAAATAGTGTAAAATTTTAGATTAAAATATTTTAAAAAGACGGGTTAAAATGATTAACAAACATATTGTAAAAATTTTGTTTGACAATAAACAAATTAAAACTAGAATTGATGAGATTGCAAAGTGAATAAATTCAAACTATAAAAATTCACAAGAAATTGTTTTTGTTGCGGTTCTTAAAGGTTCATTAATTTTTCTGACTGATTTAATTCAGCAAATCGAAGTTGATTCAATGGTCGATTGCATAATTGCCAAATCCTATTTTGGTGGCACCCAATCAGGTGGCGAATTGAAAGTTATTACCGATATTGACCTAAAAATTGAAAATAAAGATGTTATTTTAATTGACGATATTTTTGATTCAGGCATAACTTTGACAAAAATTAGTGAACATTTAAAATTAAAAAAACCAAAATCACTAAAAATAATTACTTTATTTTATAAAAGAGAAAAAAGAAAAACTGATATTGAACCTGATTATTTTGGCTTTGAAGTTCCTGATGCTTTTCTTGTTGGTTATGGACTTGATTATCAGGAAAAATATCGAAATTGACCTTTTGTTGCAATTTTTGATCCAAACAAAAAGGAATAAAATAAAAAAATGATAAAAGTTACAAATATTTCCTTTAGTTACACTAACGATATGAATCAATTAGCGCTCAAAGATGTTAGTCTAACTTTTGAAAAAGGCAAATATTATGCAATTTTAGGCCACAATGGATCAGGAAAGTCGACATTTTCTAAAATTATTTCCGGAATCGCTAAACCGCAAAAAGGTACAGTTGAAGTTGATTCAATTTTATTAAATAAAGAAAGTTTACCTAAAATTAGAAAGAAAATCGGCATTATTTTTCAAAACCCAGATAATCAATTTGTCGGGGCAACAGTTGAGGACGATATTGCCTTTAGTTTGGAAAATATTAACGAAGATCCAAAAAAAATGCCCAAAATTATAGCAGAATTGGCACAAAAAGTACAAATGCAATCTTATCTCGAGCGCGAGCCGCAATTTTTATCTGGTGGTCAAAAGCAAAGAGTTGCTATTGCCTCAGTTTTAGCCCTAAATCCGCAAATAATAATTTTTGACGAAATAACCTCAATGCTTGATCCAAAAGGAAAAAGTGATGTTGTTAAAATTTTAGATGACCTCCGTAAAGATAAAAGTAAAACTTTGATTTCAATAACGCACAATATGAACGAAGCGATTTTAGCCGATGAAGTTGTTGTCTTTGCCAAAGGCCAAATTATTGCAAAAGGTGATCCAAAATTAATTTTAAACAATGATGAAATAATTGAAAAAGCCAAAATTGACTCGCCTTTTATTTATAAAATTTCAAAAAACCTTGATTTTATTAGTCCGACCTATGATGAAAATGAATTGCTGGAACAATTATGAAAATTAAAGCAAAAAATATCGTAAAAATTTACGACCAAAAATTACCAATTGAAATAAAAGCGCTTGACAATGTCTCTGTTGAAATTAATCAAGGTGAATTTATCGCAATAATAGGTCAAACTGGCTCAGGAAAAACAACTTTTATCCAACATATGAACGCACTTTTGCTCCCTGATAAAGGTCAAGTTGAGTATTTTTATTTTGATCAAGAGTCCAAAACTGAAAAAAAATTAGTTGTTGAAAGACCTAGATTTTTAAAATCAAAGTTTAAATTTATAAACCAAATTCGCCGTCGAGTTGGAGTGGTTTTTCAATTTGCTGAATACCAACTTTTTGAACAAACTATTGAAAAAGATATTATTTTTGGCGCTGTTTCAATGGGAGTAAACAAAGAAGAAGCCAAGAAAAAAGCAGCTGAAATGATAAAACTAGTCGGTCTTGATGAGACTTTTTTAGACAAATCACCTTTTGAACTCTCAGGTGGCCAAAAACGAAGAGTTGCAATTGCCGGAATTTTAGCAATGGATCCGGATATAATTTTTTTTGACGAACCAACGGCAGGTCTTGACCCTCAGGGTTCGGTAAAAATGCTTGAAATATTGGACACTCTTCATAAAAATGGAAAAACAATCATTTTAGCAACTCATGATCTTGATAGTGTTTTAGAGTGAACAAAACGTTGTATTTTTTTTAAAGATGGTAAAATTATATACGATGGTGAAACATATCCTATTTTAGATAATAATCAATTTCTTATTGAAAATGAAATGTTACCTACAAATTTACTAAATTTCCGTGAAAAATTAGTAAAAATAGGATATCCAATTTCGAAAGTCAAGTCAATTGATGAATTGATTAGTCAAATTAATCTATTAATAAAAAAGGAAAAAAATGCAAATTAGTGTTGCTAAATATGTCCCAAGAAACACAATAATTCATAAAATGGACCCCCGACTAAAAATAGCTTTTAACATTCTTTTTGCAGTGCTTTTTTTTGTCACTACCCATTTAGCGACAATTTCAATTCTGCTTTTGCTCTCGCTTGTTTTTTTCTATATAACAACAAAAAGAGTTAAGCAAATTTTTACTTTAATGAAAATGCCAATAATCATTTTCATAATTATGTTAATAATTTACGGATTTATTATTGATCACCAAAATATTAATACAATTTTAGGCATTTCATCTGATAATGAACCGCCTAAATATAAAGTTTTAGGTCTAAATCCTGAAGAAACAACGCATTTTATTTCTTGATATTTAGTCGAGCCGACCGTTTTATTTGGAAGTATAAAATTTTCAATTGGAACTGTTAGCATAATTCGCTCTCTAGTTTTAGCGGTTCGAATTTATGGCATGATAATTTCAACTACAATTTTAACTTATTCAACAAAGCCATTTTTACTAACCCGTGCAATTGAAGATTTAATTCTGCCTTTAAAACTTTTATTTATTCCGACCCATATAATTGCAATGATTATTTCAATCGCGATTCGTTTTATTCCGACTTTGTTACTCGAGGCGACCCGAATTATGAAAGCTCAGTCTTCGCGTGGGGTTGATTTTAAACACGGAAAAATTAAGGATAAAGTCAAATCATTAATAACTTTAGTAATTCCGCTTTTTGTACTTGCTTTTTCACGGGCTGAAGATCTTTCTAATGCTATGGATGTCCGCGGTTATGATGTTTATGCAAAAAGAAGCCGTTATCGCCGCCTAGTTTTTAACAAGCTTGATTACCTTTTTGCCCTTATTTTTATTGCCCTCATTACTTTAACAGTTTTAATGGAAATGAATATTATTCCAATTTCGCGCCTTCCATTTTGATGACTCTACACTAATCAAAAAATTTAATCATGGAAAATAATTCTAAAATTCGCAATGAAATTCTTGAGTTAAGAAAGCAAATTGAAACTTGAAATCATCATTACTATCAACTGCAAAATCCACTTGTTGATGATTTAATTTATGACAAAAAGCTGAGAGAATTAATAAATTTGGAGCAAAAATATTACTATCTTTTTACTTTAGAAGAACTTAATTCATCTCCAAGCCAACAAGTTGGTAGCAAAATTACATCAAAATTTGCCAAAATTAAACACTCAGTTCCGATGCTGTCGCTCAATAAGTCTCATACAAAATCTGAACTTGAAAAATGAGCCCAAAAAGCAATGGTAATTTTAGAAAATGTAACTTTTTTTGTCGAGCCAAAAATTGATGGAATTTCCCTTTCACTAATCTATAAAAATGGCCAACTTATTCAAGCACTAACTCGTGGCGACGGTGTTTTTGGTGAAGATGTTTTAGTTAATGTCCTTAAAATTAAGGATGAATTTATCCCTAAAACAATAGATTATTTTGATGACCTTGAAATAAGAGGGGAAATTTACATAGATAATTCTGCCTTTGAAAGTTTACAAACTGAGACAAATGTCTTCAAAAATCCTCGAAATGCCGCAAGTGGAATTCTTAGACGATATAAAAAGAACCAAAAAGATTCAGCTAGCGAAGATTTTTCATTTTTAAGCGGGTTTTTTTATACACTTGTTGAACCAGAAAAACATAAAATTTTTAGACAGTTAGAGGCAATCGCTTTTTTAAAAAAATTAGGTTTTAAAACTAATGATTTTCAAAAAGAATGTAAGAATTTAAACGATGTTTTTGACTTTATTGGCCAAATTAAACAAAAAAGAGAGCAACTAAATTACAATATTGACGGCGTTGTTATCAAAATTAATGAGTTTTTGCTTTATGATCAGTTAGGCTTTACTTCAAAATTTCCTCACAGTATTATTGCCTTTAAATTTGAAGATGACGTTGCAAAAACTAAACTTCTAGAAATTTTTCCCACAATTGGCAGAACCGGAAAAGTCACATATAATGCCAAAATTGAGCCGGTAAATCTTGGTGGTAGTCTTATTTCTTCGGCTGTTTTGCCTAATTATTCTTATATTGAAAATCTAAAATTAAATTTAATGTCTGATGTTTTTGTTAAAAAAGCGGGCGAAATTATCCCGCAAATTATCGGAAGTGTTGAAAACCATGAAAAAACTAACTTTTCAATTGCAAAAAACTGTCCAAAATGTCAGTCTGAACTAATTTTTAGCGAATCAGGAATTGATCAGTTTTGTCAAAACAAAAATTGTCCTGGTATAATTCTTCAAAAAATCGTTCACTTTTCATCAAAAGCAGCTTTAAATATCGAAACCCTAGCCGAAAAAAGAATTCAAACACTATTAGATAAAAAAATTATTTCTAATATTTGTGATATTTTTGACCTTAAAAATAACCTTGAAAAAATTTATTCCGAATTTAAACCTAGTCAATTAAATTCAGAAAATAAACGCGCTCCATCTTTGCAAATTAAGTCAGTAATTAAATTGCTTAATGAAGTTGAAAAAGCAAAAAACATCGATTTTCATAGGTTAATTTTTGGTTTAGGAATAAAAAACGTTGGAATAAAAGCTGCTAAAATTCTTGCAAGATATGCTAAAAATATCTCTGAATTAAGAAAGTTAGATTTTAAAATACTAAAAAATCAAAATGATTTTGGTCCTGTCATAATTAGTTCGTTGATTGAATATTTTAACAATGAGGAAAATCAAAAACTACTTGACTGTCTTGAAAACGTGGATTTTAATTTCAAAAATCCAACTATTTCACCGTCTTTAATTGGTTGGACATCGTTTGCAATTTCAGGAAAATTATCCAAACCAAGACACGAATTTGTTAAAATTATCGAACAAACAGGCGCATATTTTCACACATCAATAACCAAACAAACCGCTTATTTGGTAACGGGCGAATCGACCGGATCAAAAATAGAAAAAGCAATTAAATTAGGTGTTAAAAGAATCTCTGAAGAAGAATTTTGAGAGCTAATAAAAAGTAAAATTGAATAAAAAAACCTATGAATTTATAGGTTTTTTTATTCAACTTGGCAAGTTGGACAAAAATAAGTTCCTCCGAGTTTGATAGTTTGATGGGAAAATTAACTTTTTATTGAATACAGAAATGCAAAAATACCCGTAAATCAGGGTTTTTTGACGCAAAATCTTAATTTTTATCCTGAGTTTCCCAGTTTGATAAGGTAATTTCAAAAAAGCATCCGGTTTTAGGCAATTTTTTAAGTTTTTTGGTAAAAGTTAATTACAATTTTATTAGTAATTTATTAAGATATCAAAATATTGATTGTTTACAAATAACTTGTTTCAAATTTCATGTTTGAAATTTCCTTAAAATATTTAGGTTTTTTGCCAAACAATTTGTTTATTTCAATAAAACCATCTTTATTTTGTTTTTTCATAATTTATAATTATACCATAAAATTACTTAAAATGCAATTAAATGACATTAATATAAATTAAGGTTTTACGTTCAAAAAACACTGATTTACGGGTGTTTTTTCATATTTATATTCACTAAAAAGTGAATTTTTGCCTTAAAACTGGGAAACTCGGGAGGGTTTTTTGACGCAAAATCTTAATTTTTATTATTTTGAAATTAACCTTTTGCAAAAAAAAAAAAAAAATGCTTGGTCAAAAATAAAATTAGGTTACAATTAGACTCACTTAAGAATAATTAATAAATTTGATATTGAATTAAGGAGGAATTAATTATGTTTTTGGCATAAAAAAATCAGAAAATGCGAATTATCCATTATACTTTTAAATATGATGGAATGCTTAAATTTCACCGGGAATATTAAGTATTTTGTGTACTAAAGCAAATATGCTTTGATAAAATTTATCATAAAGGACCAAAATATGAAAAAAAAGCAAAAACAATTATCCCCATTGCAGTTAGAAGCTAGAAAAATTGCTAACAAATACGTAGATTATAAAAAAGTAAAAAGAGAAGATTTTCACAACGAAATTTCGCAAGCGCTTAAAAATATTGTTGAGGAGGTCTTAATGGCGGAATTAAGCCATCATTTAGGTTATGAAAAAGGCGATCGAAGCAAAAAAGGTGTGCATAGACCGAATAACCGAAACGGGTTTTCGAGCAAAACTGTGAATTGTAAAAATGGTAATATTCGTCTAAAAATACCAAGAGATCGAAATGGCACTTTTGAGAACAAATTCATCGGTAAATACGAAACAAATTTAGCCGATATCGAAGAACAAGTGTTTTCACTTTTTGCATCAGGAATGTCATATGAAGATATTGCTAACACAATAAAAAATATCTATAAAAAAGAAGTAAGTAACGGCTGAATTTCTTCAGTTACTAACAAATTATTGCCTGAAATTGAAAAGTGAAAATCGCAAAAAATTGACAATTCCTATCCAATTTTGTACATTGATGGGATGTTTTTTAATGTTAAAGAAAACGGTGTTTTTGTCAAGAAATCGCTTTATCTTATTCTTGCAATTGATTGGCAGGGAAATAAAAAAATACTGGGATTTTGGATTAAAAATACCGAATCAGCAAGTAATTGACTTGATGTTTTTAGCGAACTAAAAACTCGCGGGCTGCAAGATGTTCTAATAATTTCTTGTGATAATCTAAGTGGAATTAGTCAGGCAATTGAAGCGGTTTTCCCGCAAACAGATATTCAAAAATGTGTTGTTCACCAAATTAGAAACTCGCTTTCAAAAGTTTCTTACAAGCACAAAAAGAGTTTGCCCAGGATATGAAAAGTATTTATCAAGCGATTAATCAAGAATCTGCAATGCAAAATCTTGATGAATTTGCGGAAAAATGAGGTCAAAAAATATCCTTCAATTATCAAGTCTTGGTATGCAAACTTCGTTGAATTAACGACATTTTTTAAATATCCATATGAATTGAGGCAAATAATTTATACAACAAATTCAATTGAATCAGTAAATAGATTAATTAGGAAAAATACAAAAACAAAAGGCGGAATTCAAAGTGTAAATTACCTTTCAAAAATAACTTATTTAACGCTCCAGAACGCATCTATAAAATGAAAAAGGCAGGTAAGAAATTGAGATACAATTAAGAAACAATTAGAAATTATTTTCCCTAATCGGTTAAATAATGTAAAATTAAATTAGATTTCTATTTTAAAAATGCATAAAAAATTTATAACACAAAATTATGAACACTCCCATTTCACCGTTTAGAAATCTACAAATTTAAGGCTTTGATTATTGTTCTTTCAAAACTTCATATTTTTTTAGGCTCAATTTAAATAAAAACGAGTTTTCTATTTGCATTGAGTTTAAGTAATAGTTGTATTTTTATGATTTTTCTAGTGTTTTAAAATATGCAATTAACTTTTGTCAAAAAAGTTAAAGAAGTACCCAAAAAACCGGGCACTTTTTTAAGATTATTTTATCAAACTGGGAAACTCGGGATAGGTTTTTTATTCAACTTGGCAAGTTGGGCAAAAATAAGTTCCTCTGCCAGCAACAACAACTTTTAAAATTTTTTCATTGCACTTAGTGCAAGGTAAATTTTTTTTAGTATGTACCTTCAAAAAATTTTGAAATTTACCCTCTTTAGCATTCAAAGAAGTATATGAATTTATACTTGATCCACCCAATTCAATTGATTTTTGCAGAATTTCTTTGCTCTTTTCAACGATTATTTTGGCCTGTTCTAATGTTATTTGGTTAGCAATTTTGTCTGGAGAAATTTTAGCTGCAAAACAAACCTCATCAGCATAAATATTTCCTAGCCCACTCATTATTTTCTGATCAAGTAAAATCGATTTGATTGAACGAGTTGATTTTTGGATTTTTTGGTAAAAATCCTCAACATTAATATAAAAAGGTTCAGGTCCTAAATCGACTAAGGGTTTAGTTTTGAATAAATTAAAATGATCTCTAATAACAAAAGTCCCGAATTTTCGACTATCATTATAATTTAAAACTGAATTATCTGAAAAAATAAAGGAAATATAGTCAAATTTATTTCATTTTGGATACTTATAAGTAAAATATTTCCCGTTCATTCGTAAATGTGAGAGTAAAACTTTTTGGTTATCTAAAAAAAATAAAATATGTTTAGCCCTATTTTGAACATCTATTATAGTCGAATTTTTGAGTACTTTTTGAAATTCAACAAATGAAATTTCTTTTATAAAACTCTCATCTTTAGCCAAAACATTGACTATTTTTTTACCGATAATCTCTTTTTTTAAGGCATTTACAACGGTTACAACTTCTGGCAATTCAGGCATTTTATTTGTCCAATTCGTCAATTCGAGATTGGTGACGGCCAGCTTCGTACTCTGCTTCTAAAAATTTATCAATAATTTTTTTAGATTCTTCAAGGGAATTAAATCTACCTGAAAGAGCAAGAGCATTTGCATTATTATGTAATTTGGCCAGAAAAGCATCATTTTCATTTGTTACTCTTGCGGCACGAATTCCTTTAAAACGATTTAGCGCATAAGACATACCAAGACCTGTTCCACAAATTCCAATTCCGATCTGATTTTCATTTTCAAGTAAAAAATTAGCTAACTTTTTCCCATAAATTGCATAAGAACTTGACTCATCATTATATGGTCCTAGGTCGGTAACTTGATGACCTAAGGATTCAAGATATTGAATTATTTCTTTTTTTCTCTCAAAACCAGCATGATCTGAAGATATAGCAAATTTTTTTGGCATTTTTCCCCCTTATTTTTTGTTAAATTATACCATTTTTAACAAAAAAAATCCAAACTAATAAAGGTTTGGATTTTTCAATTATATAGAATATTAGATTATTTACTGTAGAACTCAACAATTAGTGATTCTTTAATTTCCTGATTTAACTCAGAACGTTCCGGACGACGAGAAAAAACAACTTTGAAATTTTGTTTATCAACTTCAAGCCAAGGTGCGGCTGTTTTTGTTTCCAATGCTGTTAAAATTTGCTCGTTTTTACGGATTTTTTCATTTTTTAACTTAGTTAATTCAAATGTATCACCTTGTCTTAATTGATATGATGGAATATTAACTTTTTTTCCATTAACCAAAAAATGACCGTGGCTAACTAATTGACGAGCTTGACGACGAGTTTCGGCAAATCCTGCGCGATATACGGAATTATCAAGTCGAGATTCGAGTGCTTGTAAGAACAAAGTTCCGGCAATACCAGTTTTTTTAGTTGCTTTTTTATATGTATTTCTAAACTGTTTTTCTGATAAACCGTACATAAAACGGACTTTTTGTTTTTCACGAAGGTGAACACCGTAGTCAGAAAGTTTTGAACGTCTTTGACCATGTTGCCCTGGTGCGTATTTTCGTTGTTTACCTTTTGCAAATTCTTTTCCAGTTTCAAGAATAGAAAAGCCAACACGACGTGATTTTTTAAAAATTGGTCCTGTATAGCGTGACATTTTTTCTCCTTTTACTAATTTAATTTGCATTTTTAGACTAAAAAGAGAAAACTAAATATTTATTAAATGAATTCAAAATCTAATGTTTTCACCAACAGCAGGATACTCACAAATCTTGACAAATTTTGAATTTTTTTGAACAATATTTAATGCTGTTAATTTAAAAATGCAAAATAATTATAGCACATTTTAAAATTTTTGCAATATTTTTCCGAATTTTTAATTCCATTGAGTGACTAAATTTTATTTAATAAAAAATTTATCGTCTTGAAATTATTCCAGACCTTTTGTTAATATTTAACCACAAAAAAATAATTAACAAAACACCTGAGTTTGTCAGTTTGATGCCAAAAATTCACTTTTTAGCGAATATAAATACGCAAAAATACCGCTAAATCACGTTTTTTGGGGAGTGTTCATAATTTTGTGTTATAAATTTTTTATGCATTTTTAAAATAGAAATCTAATTTAATTTTACATTATTTAACCGATTAGGGAAAATAATTTCTAATTGTTTCTTAATTGTATCTCAATTTCTTACCTGCCTTTTTCATTTTATAGATGCGTTCTGGAGCGTTAAATAAGTTATTTTTGAAAGGTAATTTACACTTTGAATTCCGCCTTTTGTTTTTGTATTTTTCCTAATTAATCTATTTACTGATTCAATTGAATTTGTTGTATAAATTATTTGCCTCAATTCATATGGATATTTAAAAAATGTCGTTAATTCAACGAAGTTTGCATACCAAGACTTGATAATTGAAGGATATTTTTGACCTCATTTTTCCGCAAATTCATCAAGATTTTGCATTGCAGATTCTTGATTAATCGCTTGATAAATACTTTTCATATCCTGGGCAAACTCTTTTTTGTGCTTGTAAGAAACTTTTGAAAGCGAGTTTCTAATTTGGTGAACAACACATTTTTGAATATCTGTTTGCGGGAAAACCGCTTCAATTGCCTGACTAATTCCACTTAGATTATCACAAGAAATTATTAGAACATCTTGCAGCCCGCGAGTTTTTAGTTCGCTAAAAACATCAAGTCAATTACTTGCTGATTCGGTATTTTTAATCCAAAATCCCAGTATTTTTTTATTTCCTGCCAATCAATTGCAAGAATAAGATAAAGCGATTTCTTGACAAAAAACACCGTTTTCTTTAACATTAAAAAACATCCCATCAATGTACAAAATTGGATAGGAATTGTCAATTTTTTGCGATTTTCACTTTTCAATTTCAGGCAATAATTTGTTAGTAACTGAAGAAATTCAGCCGTTACTTACTTCTTTTTTATAGATATTTTTTATTGTGTTAGCAATATCTTCATATGACATTCCTGATGCAAAAAGTGAAAACACTTGTTCTTCGATATCGGCTAAATTTGTTTCGTATTTACCGATGAATTTGTTCTCAAAAGTGCCATTTCGATCTCTTGGTATTTTTAGACGAATATTACCATTTTTACAATTCACAGTTTTGCTCGAAAACCCGTTTCGGTTATTCGGTCTATGCACACCTTTTTGCTTCGATCGCCTTTTTCATAACCTAAATGATGGCTTAATTCCGCCATTAAGACCTCCTCAACAATATTTTTAAGCGCTTGCGAAATTTCGTTGTGAAAATCTTCTCTTTTACTTTTTTATAATCTACGTATTTGTTAGCAATTTTTCTAGCTTCTAACTGCAATGGGGATAATTGTTTTTGCTTTTTTTCATATTTTGGTCCTTTATGATAAATTTTATCAAAGCATATTTGCTTTAGTACACAAAATACTTAATATTCCCGTTTTTTGACGCCAAAATCTTAATTTTATTATTTTAAAATAAACCTTCTGCAAAAAAAAAAAAATGCTTGCTCTAAAATAAAATTATGTTATAATAAACAACACTAAGAATAATTAATAAATGAATATTAGAATTAAGGGGAATTAGTTATGTTTTTTATTGTATTAAAGTAAGATAATGCGAATTATCCATTATATTTTTAAATATGATGGAATGCCTTAAATTTGACCGTTTAGAAATCTACAAATTTATGGCTTTTGGTTATTGTTCTTTCAAAACTTCATATGTTTTTTAGGCTCGCTGCAAATAAAAACGAGTTTTCTATTTGCATTGAGTTTAAATAGTAGTTTTTTATGATTTTTGCCAGTATTTTAACTAAAAAAGCAGTTTAAAAATTTTGTAATTTTACTTTTTAAGTTAAAATTTTTATGTTTAAATTTAAAAAATTTAGATTTTATGGTAAACTATCTTTATTCAATTTTAATTTGCAAATTTATGAAACAATTTAGATTTAAATAATTTTATCAACAAAGATTTTTGCAAAACTAGCCACATCAATCCTATGATGAAAAGCTTCGAAAAAAGTTCCTTTGTTTTAGTAAATAACCATAAAAAAACAAAATTTATCATTATATAAGGCAATAATCAACTGTTAAAAAAAATTAGAACCACTTTTCTTAGAGAATATTTTAACTAAATATTTAATATATTTCAAGAAACAATAAAATTAACTGTGTTTGCTAATCTTTTTAGATTTTTCACGCTCAAAAATTATTTAAAAATTTGTTTTTTTATTATTTTATGATATAATTATTTAATTGCTTAATGAAAATAACCCAAAAAAGCTAGTAAAGGAACTAAAATGGTAAAAATTCGTCTTCAAAGAATGGGCTCTAAATTTAGTCCAATTTATAAAATAGTTGTCGCAGATGCGCGTGCACCTCGTGATGGTCGTTTTATTGAATCACTTGGATTTTATGATCCTCAAAAAAAAGTTGCTAGGGTTAATTTAGAAAAAACATATCGTTGATTGCATATAGGCGCTCAAACAACAAACACTGTGCGAACTATTTTTTCTAAAAAAGGTATTTTTGAAACTTTTTTAGAACAAAAACATTCAGCATAAAGTTCTTTCAAAACTTAAAAGATGAAAATTAATGTTTTAACATTGTTTCCCCGCTATTTTGAAACCTTTACTTCTGAATCAATCATTGGAAAGGCAATTCAAAGAGGAGATATATCAGTTAATATTATTAATTTTCGCGATTTTAGTCAAAATAAGCATCAAAAAGTAGATGATTATGTTTATGGCGGTGGCCCTGGCTTACTTTTGCAAATTCAGCCAGTTGTTGATGCTCTTGAAAAGGTTGGAGGCATAAAAATAGCCTTGAGCCCTCAAGGTAAAAAATTTGACCAAAATATTGCAAAAAAACTAGCAAAAGAGCCAGAAATAACTCTTTTATGTGGTCATTATGAAGGTTTTGATCAAAGAATTATTGATAATTTCATCGATTTTGAATTGTCTTTAGGTGATTTTGTTTTAACTGGGGGCGAAATAGCTGCAATGGCAATAATTGATGCAATTTCGCGTTTACAGCCAAACGTAATAAACCCAAATTCTTTAGATAATGAAACTTTTAATAATTTTTTATTAGATTATCCTCAATATTCTCGACCAGCAAATTTTCGTGGGTTATTAGTTCCTGAAGTTTTAATTTCAGGCAATCATAAAGAAATTGAATCCTGGCGTCAAAAGCAAAGAGAAATTAATACCCAAAAAAAACGCCCTGATTTATGAGAGAAGTATATAAAATTTAAAGAAAAAAATAGTTAAATAAATTTTTTTTATTATAATTTATAAATCAACAAAAAAATTTTTAAGGAGTAAGACATGCAAACAAGATTAATGGAAATTGTTGAAGCAACCCAAATACGTGATTTCCAAACTTTTCAGCCAGGCGATAACGTTCGTGTTCACGTTAAAATTCAAGAAGGTAATAAAAGTAGAATTCAAATTTTTGAAGGTTTAGTAATTAAATTTAAGAAAAATGGGCTATCTTCAAGCTTTGTAGTTCGTAAAATTTCTCACGGTGTTGGTGTTGAGAGAACATTTTTACTTCATTCTCCACTTGTTGACAAAATTGAAGTTGTCCGTTCAAACAAAGTTCGTCGCGCAAAATTATATTATATGAAGGAACGTTCTGGAAAATCTGCACGTCTTAAAGAAATTAAAAGAAAAGAATTAAAAAGTTAAAATTGTCCTTAAATCGTGGAAAAGCTAATAATTGTTGAATCTCCAAATAAAATCAATACGATTTCATCTTATCTAGATTCATCTTATACAGTAACATCTTGTGTTGGTCACATTACAAATTTGGCTAAAACTGGTGAATTTGGGCTTGGAATTAATTTAAAAACCTGAACACCTTCTTATGTAATTGATAAAACTAAGAGAAAAACTGTAACTGAATTAAAAAAATTAGCAAAAAAAGCTAAAACAGTCATTATAGCAACCGATGCTGATCGTGAAGGTGAGGCAATTGGTGCTTCACTTGTTGAATATCTTGATGTCGTTGATAAATATGAACGGATAAAATATAACGAAATTACAAAACCAGCAATTATTTCTGCTCTTGAAAATCCAGGTCGTCTAAATCAAGATTTGGTAAATTCGCAGCAAACTAGGCGAATGCTTGATCGAATTATTGGCTTTCGTCTTTCTTCGTTGTTAAAAACTAAAATTCAAAATGCACCTAAAATTCCTGCTGCCGGACGTGTTCAATCTATTGGCCTAAAATTAGTTGTTGAAAGGGAAGAAGAAATTAAAGCCTTTATTCCCGAGGTTTATTTCAATCTTTCAGTTCTATTAAAAGACGAAAAACACAATTCTTTTGAGGTTAATTATTATAATCCTGAAAATGAGTCCAAAAAATCTGACTGGATTTTTTCCCAGGAATCTTTGACAGAAATCACTGATGAAATTAAAACTAATCCGTTTTTAATTCTTGATGAATTTAAGATTTCTCAAAAAAAGGATGCTAAAATTTCACCTTTAAAACAAGCGACTGTTTTTAAAAAGATGTCGCAGTATTCGTCTTCTTCTGTTTCATTATCGCTACAAAAACTTTATGAAGGTTTTGGCGATCATGGTTTAATTTCCTATCCAAGAACTGATTCAACTCGTCTTAGTGAAACTTTTCTTCAAAAAGGACGCGAATTTATTTCAAAAAATTTTGGTAAAGATTATATAGCTAAATCAATCAAAGGTTTTGCTGGTGATCAAGATGCCCACGAGGCCATTAGACCAACAGATTTAGAACTTAGTCCTGAACAAGCAAAAGAAAAATATCCTTTAAGTCAACTAGATTTCCAAATTTACCAATTAGTTTATAATACAACACTTGCAGCAATGATGGAAGTTCCTGTTCGGAAAATTACCCGTCTATTATTTAAAACATCCTCAAAAAAACACAATTTTACTTATTCATTTTCAGAATTTGTATTTGATGGATACTTCAAGGCAACAGAACTTCCAGAATTAAAATTCAAACCTGAATTTGAATCATTAGATAATTTAGTTGACTCAAAATTTGAAGTTGATTCAAATTTTGAGAAAACTATTAAAGAATCCAGGCACGAAACCCAACCACCGGCAAGATTTAATGATGGTACTTTAATTGAAAAGTTAGATGATATCAAAGTTGGTCGTCCATCAACGTTTGCAATTTCAGTTAAAAAACTTAAAGATCACTTATATGTTCAAAGTGAGTCAAAAGCGTTAATTCCGAGCGAATTTGGGCGAATAGTTTTGGAAAATCTTTTAAAAATTTCACCAGATATTATTAATACTAATTTTACTGCTAAAATTGAAGAAGAACTTGATTTGATTGCTCAAGGAAAACAAGATTATAAGGAATTTCTTGATAATTTTTGAACACAAATAGAGAAAATTACAGATTCATCAAAACCGCTTGAAAAAATAGTTATGGAAATTGAAACAACTGGTGAAAAATGTCCTGAATGCAGTATGGATTTGGTTTACCGTTACAATCGAAAAACTTCACAGCGTTTTATTGCATGCAGTGGTTTTCCTAAATGTCGCTTTCTAAAACCTGATCCTGAAAGCAAAAATACCTATAATTTTAAGGCAAAATTTAAGAAAAAAACAAAATAGATAGCTATATTTTTTAATTTTTATTTATGGTTGATACTAATTTAATAGTCGTAATTGCACTGCTCACAACACTAATCATAGGATTTTTAGCCTATGGTTTTATTTCAAATCGTCTTAAATTAAGGCGACTAAAGATAGAAAAAGCTGAACTTAAGGAATTAAGCAACAAAACCTTAGCAATTTTTTTAGCACGAATTATTGTAATAATTGAAAAAAATATTGATTTAGTATCAAATTTTGTTGTTGGCGCTAATCTTAAAATGTCAGATGTAAACAATTTAGCGCGCGTTCACCTTGAGGTTCTCCAAAATGATCAAGTTGTGTCCCAAATTATTCAAACAGGGTATGAAACTGAAAAAATTTTTTTCAATAATATAAATATTTTATCCAAAAGTAAATCAAATTTATGAGCAAAACATAATGCTAAGGAACTTAATTATTTCACTGATTTTGCTAGTTATTTGAAAAAATTTGACAAAAATATTCTTGGATTATATAATGACGAAAAAATCCGCTTTTTGAAATACTATAGTCATTTAATTGCTGATTTAAAACAAAAAAAAGTTAAAATTGACGATCTCTCAACATTAAGTCAGCAATATTTTGATCAAAATCGCATTCCGACAAAACCGATTAAGCTACCTTTTTGAAAAAAATGAAGAAAAAAATAGATATTTTATTTTATTTTATTAATTTTTTAACTTTTTTTCGTCTTCTTGGCGGCTTAATAATTTTTATTTTACTCTTTCTTTTTTCCAAATATAATTATTTTTCGCTATTTTATATAGCGTTTTTCTTTTTTGTTGCTTCAAGTTTGACCGATTTTCTTGATGGTTACCTTGCCCGAAAATTTAGTCTTGAGTCAGAATTAGGGAAAATATTTGACCCAATAACTGATAAAATACTGACAACCACAACTTTTTTTCTCTTATCTTATTTAGAATTAACGCCGTGATATCTTGTTTTGGTTTTTGTTTTGCGCGACATTATTGTTGATGGCTTTCGTATTTTTCTTGCCAAAAAAAACATTAACGTAGCTGCTAATTTTTTAGGAAAACTAAAGACAGTTTTACAAATTTTAGCAATTGTTATTATTTTCCTTGGATACTCAATTAGTGCTGAAATTTTTATAAAACACTATTATTTATTTAATTTGACAACTATTTTTGCAGCAATTATATCAGTAATTTCTGGTATTTATTATGTTGCCCCAGTCTTTAAATTAGTAAAAAAACAATAGTTTAGTACTTATTTTTAATAATCCCGAGTTTCCCAGTTTCATAAGGTAATTTTAAAAAAGCATCTGGTTTTAGGCAGTTTTTAAGTTTTTCGGTAAAAGTTAATAACAATTTTTTTACTGATTTATTAACACATCATAGTAAAAATCATACCTATTTCAAATATTCGGATCACTAGGAACACCATCTCGATTTTTAAATGTTATTTGCTGATCTAAAGTGTTAAATTCAACCCTTTGCCTTAATTTTTGCAACATCGTTACTAAACCAACCTCAGTTAATTGATTGTTTTCAAATAACTTGTTATCACTAATATGTTTGTTGATTTTAAATATTATAGTTTTTAAAATAACTAGTGAGATAAAACACAAAAGTGTATGAGCTAGGATATGCTCGTCAATTCTTAAAAATACGAGTAGAATATTCAATAAACCTTTTAGACTTCTAAAATTAGCTTCAATATTTGGCTGTTTATGGTATTTTTCAACTATGTCTAAGACATTTAAATTTAGTATATTTGTTTCATAAACATAGTAGCCATCAAATTGTTTGTCTTTGTCAATTTTATTTTGATCTAATTCAAATTTCATGTTTGAAATTTCCTTAAAATATTTAGGTTTTTTACCAAACAATTTGTTTACTTCAATAAAACCATCTTTATTTTGCTTTTTAATAAAACTTTCGATTTGCTCTTCGCGAGCTTTGCTGTCTTTTATTGCTCTTTTTTGTGCTGTAAGTAATAATTCTTCTTCTAATATTTTCAGTGTATCTTTTATTTTTATAAGATGAATAAAATTCTTCTTTTTATACTTAAAATCAGCATTTACATTAACATAATCGCTAGGATCTAGTAAATAATTTTTGAATTTTTGAGTTCCTACCTTTGCACGATAAGAAATAATGAAATTATAGTTTCTTGATTCAAGAAATCGAATATTTGCGGCAGTTGACATGCCACGATCAGCGATTATTGTCATATTTTTGATATTATATTTGGATTCAACATCTAATACAAAAGGGATTAATGTACTAGAATCGCCGGTATTTCCTTTAAAAACTTTAATATGAAAAGGAATACCATTTTTATCACACGCTAAGCCAATGACAATTTGGTCTTCTTTGAATTTAGCATCTTTAGAATAACCAGGAATTCTTAATCCATTTCTTTCAAATGTCTCAAAATAGACTGTTGATGAATCAAAATAAAATTCACTGTCCCTTTTTCCAAGTTCGCTTATAACCATTTTGTTGACGCTATTTAAAAGTTGATTTTGTGACTCATAGACAAGATCTAAAAGTCTATAAAAGCTATTTTTGGAAGTATTTATTTGATTTGAGTAGTCATCCTTTTTATCAAAAGCATTAATAATGCTGCCAGGATCAGTGATCCGTTTTGAAATTAAGTAGTTAAAAATTTCCTTCATATTTTTATGTCTACTTTTAGGAAGTGATTCAAAAATATTGTGCTTTTCAATAAGTTTTTCAATTAATTCCCCGCCAACAAAAACCGAACCTTCGATTATGCTTGAATTTTTAATAGAATCAAGTAAAATAGCCTTGACTTTATCTTTGTCATCTAAATTTGAAAACAATTTCAATTTTTCTTTGATAATTTGAACAGCATTTGGATTAATTTTTTCCAAATTCCGCTCATTTCCTAAACTAAATCAACGTTTTGGATCTTTGGAATAACCTTGTGTTCAGCCAACATATTTATATGGTTTATCTTTTGAAGATCCTTAAACACTAAATAAAAACAAATTTTGTTTTTTCATAATGTATAATTATACCATAAAATTACTTAAAATGCTACCAATTAAAATTAAGGTTTTACATTCAAAAAGCACCGATTTACGGGTCTTTTTTCATATTTATATTCACTAAAAAGTGAATTTTTGCCTTCAAACTGGGAAACTCGGGAAAAACAATAGTTTAGTACTTATTTTTAATAATAGTTTCAAAAAAACTATTAAAAAGCGGGTGAGATTCTAGCGGTCTTGTTACAAATTCAGGATGATATTGGACACCAATATAAAAAATATGAGATTTAGATTCACAAACTTCAATTAAATTAGAAACTGAATCTCGACCAGTAAAACTAAAGTCAGAATTCTCAAGTTGGTCAACATATTTTTGAACAACTTCAAATCGATGACGGTGTCTTTCATATGCAAAAGAAGTTCCATAAATTTGGGCAATTCTGGAATTTTGCGCAAAAACAACCTTATACTCACCAAGTCTGAGAGTTCCACCAATTTGAAGTTTAGAACCATCAATTTTATTATAATCAAGAACACTTGTTTGGTTAGGTTTTTCTGCTAAAAATTCAGCCGAATGCGCGTTTTTAATCCCATTTAGTCGCGCAATTGCAACTGTCATTGCTTGCATTCCAAGGCAAATTCCAAATGTTGGAATATTATTTTGATAAGTAAAAATAGCAGATTCTACTTTATTTTCAAATCCACGAAAACCAAAACCTGGTAAAATTATTATACCATCAAAATTTTTTAACTGACTAGTTGAAAAATTTAGATCAGCTGTATTAATAAATTCTAATTCTAAATTTACCTTTTGGTAGGCGGCTGTTATTTTAAGGGCTTCTAAAATTGACTTATAAGCATCTAAAAATTGTGTGTATTTTCCAAGTGCACCTATTTTTATTGTTTTATCTCATTTTTTTAATAATAAATTAGTAAAATCTCTCCATTTGTCTAATTTAGGTTGTCTATGTTCTAATTCAAAATGGGAAAAAATAGCATTTAATAGGTTAGATTTTTCTAATAACAACGGAAGTTGGTAGATATTTTTAAGATTTGGAATAACAATAACATTTTCTAATGGCAAAAAGGCACTTTTTGCAACTTTTTTTGCAACATGATCATCAATTTGATCATGTTCAAGTCGCAAAAAAATCGCATTTGCACGAATTCCGCGCGAATTTAATTCAGCTATAGAAAACTGAGCCGGTTTAGTTTTAAATTCATTAGAAGCATTCAAAAAAGGAATGTAGGTTGTGTGAATAAAAAACACATTTTTAAAATTTGACTCAGCGGCCATCTGTGAGGCTGCAAAGAAAAACGGATTTGATTCCATATCACCAACAGTCCCACCAATTTCAACTAAAATAAAATCACTTTGGTATTTATTGCCAACACTTTTGATTCGTGAAATAATTTCATCAATTACATGCGGAATTATTTGGACAGTTTTTCCTTGATAAAAACCTTTTCTCTCTTTTTTAATAATTGAAAGTAAAATTTTACCACTTGTGTGATTTGAATCTTTTGAAAAATTTTGACCAACAAATCGCTCGTAATGACCTAAATCTAAATCAGTTTCACCACCATCGGCGGTTACAAAAACTTCACCATGTTCATAAGGTGATAAAACCCCTGGATCAACATTTAAATATGGATCCAGTTTCAAAATATAAACCGAATAGCCGCAATTTTTTAATAAATTAGCAACCGAAGCAACTGAAACACCTTTGCCAATCCCGGATAAAACTCCACCGCTGACAAAAATATATTTTGGCATAATTTTTCCTTTGATAACAAATTATACCATAAATTTCATTTTTTCCTATAAATTGTTAAAAAATTAGCATAATAATTTGTAAGAAAACATTTTTAAGTTAATACGAAAATGCTGCATTGAATTAGCGCAAAAAATTTAACTTTTTAATTTTTAAGCAAAAGGCGATTTTCTTCACACTAGTAAAGATTAAAAAAACAAATTACTATTAAAGCCGAGAAAAAATGTCTCGTTTTTTAGTAAATTAGATATTATTTATTATTTTTAAGTTTTAATTTGAAATACTGAAAGATTAATAACATGCAACAGATTCATAGTTTTTTTGATTTAGTTAGTTTTATTTAATGCCTATAACCAATAAAAAGCATAGAAAATTTTATTAGTTTTTTCTTTTTAAAATTATATTAAAATGTTAAAATTATGAAAAAAATATTGCGGGTGTATGCGATGAAATTCCTACATTTAATTTTATTACCACAATCAGACAAAACTACATTTTTTGGCCATGTTAGACAAATTTTCTAAAAACTTCATATGTTTAAGTTCTAAAACAGAAAAAATATTAAGTAAAATTTCATTATTTAATGACAAGTTTTTTAATAAAACTTCTGCTTTTTTAGTTAATATTCCCCAAAAAAATTTAAAAATTAATAATTATAAGTCAAAAATTTATACCTCTATAATAATAATTTCAGAACTATTCGCTTAATTACTTGCCCTAAATATTTATACTATCTTAATTAGAATAATTGTGGAGAAAAAATGAACATTTTCAAATTATTCAACCTAGCAAGAGCAAAATTCATACTAATAATTTTTATAATATTTATAAAAGAAGTAGGTCTTCTAGTTCACATTTTTAGTTATAAATTTGTTATTGAATTTTTTGCTGAAGAAAAACCTACCCTTAATTTAGGTTTGACCTTGGTTATGCTTATAGCACCACTTGGAATTTTTATCCTTTTTTCATTTCTAAAAGGTTGGATTTTTAGTCTTTTAGAAATGGATATCAGGAATAAATTAAGCGATATTATTATTAAAAAAATTCAAAACAGCTCCTATTTTGATTTGAAATTTAACAGAAATTCTATGATTTCCTGGTTTAATTATGATCTTAGACTTGCTTTGGAAATAATTGGTAACTTTTTAAATATAGTAACTCCACTTATATCAATTTTTGGTGCAATCTCATTAATGATAATTTTGTCATTAAATTGAAGTTGAATTTTGATTTTATCAACCATGATTTTAAGTTTAGTTTTGCTATTGTTTCAACAAAAAATTAACAAGTTTGCATCAGGTCCAGTCATGAATCTATCAAGAAATAGCGAAATTTTTTCACAGCATAATTTAGGGCTTCTTAATTCATTTAAATCATTTTATTTTCACAATAAAATAGAAAAATTTAAACAATTATTTTACACAAGTTATAAAAATTTTTCTGAAAAACAAATAAAAGAGTATAAAAAAGTGACAAAATTAAATGTTTGATTAAATGTTTTATTTAGTATTTCAGTAGCATTTATTATAATGGAAATATCAGTTTTAACATTTTATAATTTTTATAGTTTGACCGTTTTTCTATCACTACTTTTATATTCAAATCGATTGCATTCTGATATTGGTGGTATCGTTCTGGCATTATTTTCATACAAACAATCGTCATTTTTGTTTGACAAAATTGTTGAAGATAATAATTTGCCAGAACAAAAAATAATGATTGAAGAACCTATTGATAGTATTGAATTTCAAAATGTTAGTTTTAAATTTGAAGATAAAACTATCATTGATAATTTCAATTTTGTTTTCGAAAAAAATAAAAAATACTTGATTTCAGCACCAAATGGTGCTGGAAAATCTACCCTAATTAAAATAATTTCCGGAGTTTATGACACATACGAAGGTAAAATCTTAATAAATAATAACTATGAGCAGAAAGAATTGCACCAAAAATATCTAAGAGACCAAATCGGACTTATTGATAACCAAAATTTGATTTTTAACACAAGTCTCAAAAACAACATTACTTTATTTGCAGAAAATCCAGATTATCAAAAGTTAAATTCAATTCTGACATCACTAGAAATTGACTTTGACCTTGAAGCCCAAATTAGTTCTAATAATCTTTCAGAAGGTCAAAAACAAAAAATTGTTTTTGCACGGCTCCAATATTCTCCTATTAAATTTTGATTAATTGATGAAGCTTTTGACAATATTCAGAAGGATTATTCAAATATTTTATTAGGTCAATTGTTAAAAAATCCCGAATTCACTATTATTTTTGTCAGCCATCATATAAGTGATTTGCAAAAATTAGGCTTTGATGAAATAATTAACCTGGAGAAAAGTAATCATGAAAAAAATAGTTAAATTGCATATTTTTAATATTTTTTATTCACTTTTTATATTTTGTCTTACTGGTCTTTCGGTAGTTACAAAAAGATTTTTATACCAGGCTTTATTAGATAATAACCAAGTTCAAATGTGAATTTGGTTAGGCTTAGATATGTTTGCAATTATAATTAGCTCCCTTTTATCTGTTATTTATAATTCACTTTTTACAAGAATTTTTGGACAATTAAGTGCGGTAAAATTAATTAAAGAAAAATTGAGTATATTTAACAATTTATCATATAAAGAATATGTTAAAAATACGCCTGGAAACTATTTTTCATTGTTTTTTAATGAGGCTTTCACAAAGGGTGAGTCACTTTTTGCATTTTTATTTTATATTATTTCTTTAATTTTTCCAATTATTGCAATTTTGGCAACTATTTTTTATATAAATCCAATAATTGGTGCAATAGTTTTTGGTTTGACATTGCTTTGAATTAGTTTTCCCGTTTTTTTTAGAAAATTTTTTAGTGAAAAAATTAGACAACAACTAGACTCGCTTGAAAATTTAAACAGCGAATTTAGCGAAAAATTAAATAAATTTGAGGCATTTTTATTTTTCGGTAAAATTCATTTACTAAAAAAAATCCTAAAACCAACATCAAAAAACGCAAGTTTTATGCAAAGAAAATATACATTCTGGGATCAATTTAATGCAAATATAAATTTAACAATTCGCAAATTATTTTTAATTTTAACGGATTTAGCAATCATTTTTTTAGGAATTTATTATGAAAATCCAGCATCAACAATTATTGCTTTGGTAACTATCAATAGTGCCAATCAGTTATTTATCAGTGATTTTAACACTTTTATTGTTCTGGTTGTTCAATATTTGTCATTAAAAAGGCAATTTAAAGATTCTAAATTAAATGAAAATAAGCCTATAACAAACTTGAATTTTGAAGATTTTACAGAAAAAATTCATAAAATTAGCGTCAAAAACTTGAATTTTGACTATGAAAATAAAAAAGTGCTAGAAAATATTAATTTTGAAATTATAGGTGGTAAAAAATATTTGCTTCAAGGTGATAATGGCTCTGGAAAATCGACGTTTTTAAAGATTTTAATGGGTATTGAGCGCGATTATAAAGGTGAGATTTTTTTCAATTCAACTAATTTAGAAACAATTTCTGATAAAAATATTATTCAAAATATAAGTTTTATTGATAATAATCCGGCCTTAATTGAAGGTAATTTAGCTGAAAATATCAGTTTTTATTCAAAAACTGATCTTGAAAAAATCAATGAATTAATTAATTTAATTAATTTAAATGACCTAAAAAACAAAAACTTAATTAATTACCAAGAAAAAACAGATCTATCAGTTGGACAAAAACAGTTAATTAATTTTGCAAGTCATGTTTTTGAAACAAAAAAAATATTAATTATCGATGAAGGTTTTTCAAATCTTGACAAATCAAATATTAATAATCTTATAAATTGACTACTTGAGCAAGATGTTACCCTCTTGTTAGTTTTGCATAATTTAGACCAAAATTTAGCTGAAAAATTCGATTTTTGTCTAAAATTTTAAAAATGACAATGTACAAAAATAAAAAAATTTTTACCTTAGCAGCAAAAAACAAGCTTTTTGCCCATCAATTTCGATAATATTAAGTATTTTGTGTTCTAATGTAAATCTTTTTTGATAAAATTTATCTAAAGGACAAAAATATGAAAAAAGAGCAAAAAACATTATCCCCAGTTGAGTTAGAAGCTAAAAAAATAGCTAACAAACACGCTGATTATAAAAAATTAAAAAAAGAAGATTTTGACAACGAAATTTCGCATATGTTTAAAACTTTTGTTGAGACGCTTCTAAATGTGGAATTAAGCCAACATTTAGGCTATGAAAAAAGGGACCGAAGTAAAAAAGGTGTGCATAGACCAAACAAGCGAAATGGGTTTTCGAGCAAAACTGTGAATTATAATAGTAATAATATGCACCTAAAAATACCAAGAGATCGAAATCGCACTTTTAAGAACAAATTAATCGGTAAATACGAAAAAAGTTTAGGAAATATCGAAGAGCAAGTGTTTTCGCTTTTTGCATCAGGGATGTCATATGAAAATATTGTTAATACAATAAAAAATATCTATAAAAAGGAAAAAGATAACGACTGAATTTCTTCAGTTGCTGGCAAATTATTACCTGAAATTGAAAAGTGAAAATCGCAAAAAATTGACAATTCCTATCCAATTTTGCACATTGATGAGATGTTTTTTAATGTTAAAGAAAACGGTGTTTTTGTCAAAAAATCACTTTATCTTATTCTTGCAATTGATTGGCAGGACATTAAAAAAGTACTGGGATTTTGGATTAAAAATAGCGAATCAGCAATTAATTGAGTTGATGTTTTTAGTGAACTAAAAAATCGCGGGCTACAAGATGTTCTAGTAATTTCTTGTGATAATCTAGGCGGAATTAGTCAAGCAATTGAAGCACTTTTCCCGAAAACAGATGTTTAAAAATGTGTTGTTCGCCAAATTAGAAACTCGCTTTTAAAAATTTCTAACAAGGTCAAAAAACAGTTTGCCTATGAAATGAAAAAGATTTATCAAGAATCTGCAATGCAAAATCTTGATTAATTTGCGAAAAAATGAGGCTAAAAACATCCTTTAATTATCAAATCTTGGTATGGAAATTTCGTTGAATTAACGACATTTTTAAATGTCCATATGAATTAAGGCAAGCAATTTATACGATAAATTCAATTAAATCAGTGAATAAATTAATTAGCAAAAATACAAAAATAAAATCCGGAATTCAAAGTGTGAATTACCTTTCAAAAATAACTTATTTAACACTCCAAAACGCATCTAAAAAATGACAAATGCAGCTAAGAAATTGGCAGATATTAAAAAACATTTAGGAATTATTTTCCCTAATCGATTAAATAATGCAAAATTAAATTAGATTTTATCATAAAAAATCCATAAAATTTAAAACACAAAATTATGAACACTCCCAACTCGTTAGAATTAGAAAACAATACTACCTTTTGGAAAAGGTTCGTGTTTGTCATTAAATACTGATTTGTAAAATTCAGCTGGTGTATCTGCGAAAGTTACAAGTTCTAGGTCTTTATTTTTAAATTGATCTTCTCAATTCTTTAGTATTGCGTTTAAAATATTAGTAATTAAATTTCCAGAAAAATTTAAGCGTTGAAGTATTTTAAAAAGTTCGATAATTTGGGTTTGGCGGGTAATTCTAACTTCGGCAATAAGTGCATCAAAATAAATGCTGCAAAATACTATTCTAATAGGTGTACTTTGTAATTGTTGATAAGTAAGGTTGTAAGGTTTTAATACGATAACTTTTTTTTCGAATGCATACCATTGTTCATAAGCAACTTTATATGAGTCTGTAGGTTTAAGATATAATCGCTCGTTTATTTTAAATGTTTTCATTATTTAGTTAAGTCCTCCAAATTATGAAATTGTTCATTTTTTTTACTAATTTATAGCTTAAATCTATAAGTGTAAAAATGCAACGTCAGTATTATTTTGTTTTATTCTAATAATAAATTGTACAATAAAAAAAAAAAAAAAAGTAAGTTTGTAAGTTTAAGTTAGTATATTAATTTCAGGCACATTCAAAAAAGGTGTGTAAAAATGAAACAATACAAATTCACAATTGGAAGCAAATTTAAATACATCAAAATTGCCGAATCTAAAGGTCTAAAAAACGCAATTTTGCATTTTGCTGAAGAATTTAGACAAATTTATAAAATAAATCAAAAAGTAAAAATCTCCATAAAGAACGAAATTTGCATATATATGGTAATAATTTGATAGCAAATTGGCAAAAAAAGTATTATAATAATGGTATGAAAAGTCCAATAAATGCTGGTGGGAAAAATAAATCTCCACGCAAACCAAAAAAGAAATATACTATTAACGATCTTTCTGAAAATGATCGTGTAATTTATCAAGAAATAGTGGAAAATGTTCTTAGAAGTTCAGGGATTAAGCACGCAATTGTTGTTGAGGAGCTTAAAAAACGAAAACAACAACAAGAAAATTATAAAGATAAAATCGAAAATAGCACTAGAATTTCTAGTATTTTAAATGTTAATCGCTCTTCGATTTATGAAAAAATAAGGGTGAAAAAACCACCAAAGGAAATAGTTTATGATGAAAAACTACTTGAGTGAATTCGTAAAAATTTCATTTTAAATGGAAAAGCAAAAGGACGCGACGCCCTATATAAGATTTACAAAAATGAGGGAAATTTTGTATCCACGTATGTGTTTCAAAAACACTACGAATTTTTAGGAATAAAATCAATTGCCTATAAAAAGAAAGGAAAAGGAACACCAAAAGAGTAAAAGTTTTGCGAATTTAGGCTGAAGATCATATCAAAAGTAAATTTAGCTTAGAAAATTTCGGTGAAAAATGCCTTGCTAATATTAAATTTATAAAAATTAAGGTTGAATCATAAAATGTGAGACAAACCTTAATGAAATATAAAAAAATGTGCTAAATTTACTTTATAATTGTGTTTGAAAATAATTTTTTCGGAGTTTTACCCCTTGATTTTATAAATTTTTTTAATAGTATAAAAATTTATAAAATTTATATAATTTTTTTTATTTTTTTAGTATAATTAAATTATTATGAGTGTACTTACTATTTCGAAAAATTTTAAATTAACGCATATTGAAAAACTAATAATTCGTTTCATAGAAACAAAACCACAAAAATTTGTGGAACTGACAATTAATGAACTTGCTGCAATTTTATTTATTAGCGTCGGAACAATTACTCAATTAACTAAAAAGCTTGGTTTTAACAATTTTAAAGAACTAAAAAAATTCGTAATTGAATGACTAAAAATTGATAAAGATAACAATTTATACAATGAAAATGATGAAATTGAGAACATAAATCTTCTTTATGCTCACAGTATTGAAAAAACTTTGGCAATTTTAGATGTTAATCAAATCAATCGAATTGCTAATTTGATGTTAAAAATGGATAAAATTATTGTTTTTGGTGCTGGCGCATCCTTAATTGCCGCAACTGAATTTACACATAATTTAAGAAATTTACACTTAAATGCTTTTAGGGCAAATTCAATCACTGATATTGCTGCCTGAGTTGATTCACCTATGAATACTTGTTTATTTATTTTTTCAACTTCTATGACTTCAAAAAGTGCACTTGCGATTGCTAAACTATTAAAGCAACAACAAATTTATACTATTTTTATTACTTCTAATATTTCACTCGAGCCGACTCAATATTCAGAAGTTGTTTATGTTGATAATTTAGAGCAAAATAATAGTCTTTTTTCAATAGGTGCAAAAATATCCCAACTTTTTGTGGCAGACTTATTAACTACAAAACTTCAAAGAGAACTCAACGTTAACCGCTCAGATTTATATACCGAATTTATGCGTGTTTGACATAGAAAAACTAAATTTGACTAATTTTTGTACGCTGTTCTTTGAATAATTCTTTTGCATTTTCAATGTCTTGATTTTTCAAGACATTGTTTTTTTGTGAATAAATAAGGCGAATCTGTTTGATAATTTCAAGGAAACCTGAATGTGTATTTGGCTGTTCAAAAAAATGAACTTTTCCGGTTGTACTATCAAATTCTATATGAATTATGACCGGAAATTTTATATTTTCTTTTATATTAACAAAATAGCCAAGATAAATCCCTGGAGCAGGACAGATTGATGCTGGATCTCAAGTAAAATTTCCTTCTGGGCTAATGGTCGTGCTAACTAAAAAATTTGAAGCTAAAAATTTGTTTAGATTTTCAAAGTCGCCAAATTCAAGAAAAAGTTTTAAATTTTTTGTTGAAATTTTTTTGTTGTTTTCGGCTAAGTGATCAATAATTTTAGTTTTGGGGAAGAAATTTTGCAATTTCTTTGAATTTCAACTAGCGTTTTTGCCAAAACTAAAATTTTTGCCAACAACAAAAAATTTAGCACCATAATTTAAAAAAATTTCAATAAATTCTTGACCATCAAGTTCTTGCATTTTGGAGTCGAAGTCAAAAATTAGAATATTTTCAACTCCAGAATTAGCCATCATTTGAATACGGGCATCAAGATCAGTGAAATTTTTGCCCGTATTTTTTGGTAGTTTTGATGGATCTCTAATCAGCATTAAGATAACATTTTGCCCTAAAATTGTTGCATTTTTAAGAAGTTCAAGGTGACCTAAATGAAATGATTCAAATCCGCCTAGAACAAAAATAGGATCAGCAAAATCAAATTTTGAGCTTGGATAATAAAAGACTTTTGTCATTTTAATCAATTATGTTTAATTCTATTGCTTTAAGGTAAACGCCAAAAGAATCAACAGGTGGGGCAATATCTTTTGCAGCTTCTTTTACTTCTGGAACTGTTGAGTTTTCCATTGCAACACCGAAGCCAACATTTTTTAGCATTTTTGTGTCATTTCGTGAATCACCAAAGGCAATAATTTCGTGAATTTCAACATTATGCATTTTTGCAAGAATCTCTAAAGTCTGCATTTTGTCAACATTTTTTGCTCCAATGAAAAATCCTCATGATCATCTTGAGCTGACGCTAACATTTAGATTATTTTTTTCGGCAAATTCTTCAAATTTTAACTGTATTTCAGAAGTTGTGTCTTGATCATCAACAACTGTAAAAATGTGGAAATTATTCTTAAAATTACACATTTTTAATGGTTTCATTCGATCAAAATATGGACTTAAAAACTTTGAAGAGTGTTTGGGAAAGTAATTTGAGGTATAAATTCACTCAGTGTCCATAATTATGTAGCGAATTTTGTGCTGATCGAAAAACTCAACAATTTTTAAAAAATCACTGATTTTAATAGGATTTTCATAAATCATTTGCTTTTTTTTGAAATCAAAAATGAAAGCACCGTTGGCTCCAATGAAGTAATCAACATTTTTTGCATTAATTAATTCCCCAATTGTCACAAAATCACGCCCAGTTACAAAAGTTGTGATAATATTTTTCTCTTTTAATTTTGAAAAAAGTAAGTTTATTTTTTCAGGAATTTCTTGACCACCATGAGGCACAATTGTATCATCAATATCTGTTGCAAAAATTTTAAATTTATTCATTATAAGCCTAAATTTGTATTAAGTTTTTAACTTTGTTACCAAAAATTTTTTTTGGTATTAGTTCATTATTAATTATTTTGCCAAAACCAACTAAATGTTCATCAAAAACAAGTTGAATAAATTCGCTGTCTTTGGTAAAATAATTAATTTTCTTACCATTCAAAAGTTCAATAAGTTGATCTGAATTGACTAAAATTTGTGGAAAATCAAGGAAATTCTGTATTTTTAAAGCCAAATTAACAAATGAAAAATCAAAATTACCGATTTTAACACGCTCTAATTCGGACAAATATCCACCGGTTTTTAGCATTTTACCTAAATCATTAGCCAGTGAACGGATATAACAACCTTTTGAAACTTCTCAGAGTATTGTTGCGATTTGTTTTTTTTCATTAAATTCTAATAAAATGGTTTTAGATATTTTTATTTTAATAGGCGCTAATTCTATATCTTTACCATTTCGCGCATATTCATAAGCACGTTTTCCGCTAATTTTTTTACTTGAAAAAATCGGCGGGACCTGTAATTCTTGCTGCTCTAATTCTAGCAATTTGGACTCGAGTGCTGTTTTTGTTACTCAAGTTGCAGATTTACAGGCAAAAATTTCCCCATCTACATCAAAAGTTGTTGAATAAAAACCGAAATTAACTTGCGCAATGTAAGTTTTGTTTTCTTGATCTAAATAAGGCAATAATTTTGTATCATCATCAGTAGCGACTAATAACAGACCAGATGCAAAAGGATCGAGAGTTCCTGAGTGACCTGCTTTTTTGATTGAGTTTATTTTTGCTCATTTTCTTAAAAAAGTCGCAGAACTAATATTTTTTGGCTTATAAAGGAATGTAACCATTGCTATAAAAATAAAAAAATCAACTAAAAGTTGATCTTAAGCTGGTGCGCAAGAAGGGACTTGAACCCTTACGCCCGAAGGCACTAGAGCCTAAATCTAGCGTGTCTGCCATTTCACCACTTGCGCGCATAACTTAGAAACTCTATCTAAAAAGATGGTGCCACTTATAGGAATCGAACCTACGACCTTTCGCTTACAAGGCGACTGCTCTGCCTGCTGAGCTAAAGTGGCTAATGGTGGAAGATAAGGGACTTGAACCCCTGACCTTCGCCTTGTAAGGGCGTTGCTCTCCCAGCTGAGCTAATCTTCCAATCTTTGGTGACCCGTACGGGACTCGAACCCGTGAATCCATGGATGAAAACCATGTGTGTTAACCGCTTCACCAACGGGCCAATGGCGCCGATTGCGGGGATCGAACCTGCGACCAACTGGTTAACAGCCAGCTGCTCTACCGCTGAGCTAAATCGGCAAAATAAAACCAAAAGTAATTATACTATAAAATTTTATTTTAACAAGAAAATTTTTAAAATTTTTTTCTTGTTAATGTTTATCATTGATTGCTCGGAAATTTATAACTTTACGATTCTTATAAAATCCACAAAATTGACAAACATGATGTTGTAATTGTTTATTAGAACAATTGCTGCAATTCACAAGGTTTGGCAGTGTTAATGCCGAATGAGAATTTCGCTTATGTTTTCTTTGCTTGGAGGTTTTTCGTTTCGGAACTATAGCCATTTTTTTCCTTTAAAAATAGAAGAAATTATTTGTAAAATTTATCTATTTCCTGACAAACCTTGTCAGTTCCAGTTACTCTGTAAGTAATTTTCTGGCGATTATTAATTATAACATAATCTTTTAATTTTATTGAAAAAATTTCTGGAATTTTTTTAATAACGTCTAAATAAGTGTCAGGAATATCATTTTTATCTAAAGATAGCGTAATATCTCGATATTTAAGTTGCGAATTATCGTATGGCTCGAACTTAACAAGTTTATTTTTCTGTTCAAGATCAATTTTTGAAACGATTATTTCAAGAAAATTGATATTTTGGTAGTCATATTTTTCATCTATTTGTCCAACTCAGCCAACTAAAACATTATTTCAATAAATAAATTGGGACACTGAAGGATTTAGAAATTCAGATTTGGCCGGTTTGAAACTAAAGTTATCACTGTATAAAATTTTCAAATGATCTTTTAGAGTCTCAAAATTATAAACTGTCGAAGCCATAGCAAAAACTTGATGTTTCTCAGAGACACTACCTGTTTCATAAAGACTAATATCATTCATTTTTCGCTTAACATTATATTTTATAATTTTTGCTAACTGTCAGGCGAGCGAATATCTAATTGTTGTATGTTCTTGGGATGTATAAGTTGATAAGGTTTGTGTTTTTAAATTTAATGGATTAAAATTTTCTGACTGAGAAATTAAAAGGAATGAATTAGCTTCAAAATAACCTAAAGTTTTTAGCTGGATTGGCTTTGGATCAACGACAAAAATTGACCGTTCTACTTTAGCTAATTTTTTGTTTCCTAATTTTTCAAGTCCATAAAATCTAAGAAAATCAGCAGAATAATCGGCAAAAAATTCAATGTCAACACGATAAAATGGCGCTAAAAAACTCTGAGAATTAAAATTATAATAGATTTTCTGAAGAATTAAGTTAATTTTTTCAAAATCTTTTTCTCCAAGTTCAATTCCTAAAATATTTTGGACTTCTTCAAGTCCAAAATTAATGCTAGGCGCTTTATTAAATTGATTTTTGTCAAAATTAATTGGCGCAGAAAAATTAATTCCGTGTTTTTCAAGGAAAAATTCTAAAAAAATCAAGCTTAAAAGTGTTGTTCCTTGACTATAATTTTTTGCGAGTTGTCTTGCTGAGGGGCTGCTTAAATTAAAATTATGATTAATTTGCCTAATTTTTGCTGAGTCAAACTTAGGCATTATTAAGTATAAATTTTGATCTTTTTCTATTGGTTTTTGAAATATTTCAGGAATTAGTATTAATTCATCATTGTTTCAAAATTGGAAAGTGGAAAATGAATTTTGAATTTCCGGTAATTTTGTTTCTTGATAAGTTAATTTAATTTGGTTTTGATTTTTATTTGTTTGTAAAAAATAAGATGGCTGACCTGTGTAAATTAAGACAAAATTAGCAAAATTTTGGCTTAAATCAGTAATTTTAACACCTGATTTTAAAAGTAAAAAAATATCTACTAAGGCAAGATTAGGAACTTTTTCAATCTCAATAGCAGCAACTTTTGACTCATTTTTTTCAACAATGATCTCTAAATTTGACTTGCTTTTGCTGTCAAAATTTAGTTTGTCAAACTCCAAATCCAATTTTGTGCCAAAAAAAGCAGCAAGTTCAATTGCTATTACTAAATAAGAATTTGCATCAGGCCTGTTTCATAAAAGTTTGATATCTAAAATTAGGTCAGATAATTCTAAAATTTCAAGCGGATTTTGTTCTAGATCAAAAATTGGATCAAAAACAAGCACTCCTTGGTCAAGTTCTGGGCTTAAAAGTTTAGTGCTAAAACCTAATTCACTAGCTGAAACTAGCATTCCTTCGGAAATGTAACCGCGCAATTTTTTAGCTTCAAAAGTTATTTTTCCATTTGTTGAACCAGGAACAAACGCTAAAACTTGCTTGTCTTTTTGGACATTTTTTGCTGCAGTTTGAATTTGTCTTATTTTGTCATCAAATTGAACTTGACAAATCTGTAAATTGTCAGCATTTTCATTTTTTTTAACTTCAAGAATATTTCCAAATTTTACGCCGGAAATTTCGTTTAGTTTTGAAATTTTATCAACTTCAAAACTAAGACTAATCAAAGCATCAACCACTTTTTCGTCGCTAATATGATCAATATTAGCTATTTTTTTTAATCTTCTTAATGAAAAAAGCATTTTTTTTTACCTATCAAAATTGTTTTAAAAAACGTAAATCATTTTTATAAAATTCACGAATATCACTTATTCCGAATTTAATAGCAGCTAGTCTTTCAATCCCAATTCCAGCAGCAATTCCGTAAATATTTTTATCAGTAAATCCGGCATTTTTCATAACTTTCGGGTGTAAAAGTCCACATCCTAAAACCTCAATTCAACGCCCTTGATAAAAAATATCTACTTCAAAAGAAGGTTGCGTAAATGGGAAATATGATGGCCGAAAACGGGTTTCTAATTTTGTTTCAAAGACAAATTCAAGCAAATCACTAAGCAACCCTTTAAGATGTGAGACGGTGTATTTTCCGGTTGCAACTAAATCTAATTGATTAAATTGATGGGAATGAGTTGAGTCTTCTTCGTCGTTTCGGAAAACTTTTCCAAAAGAAAAAAAAGCTCGTTCTTGATTAGGATATTTTGCAATTGCTTCAATTGAAACACCAGTTTTATGAGTTGCCAACAAATTTTCGTTATCAAAAACAAGACTTTGAGTTGGGTCAAAAGCAGGGTGAGATTTGTCAATATTTAGCTTTACAAAATTTTTCTCAAAAGTTGTCAGTTCATCAGATTTAATGTGTTCAAAACCGTAGATAGATAAAAAATCAGTAATTCTTTTAGTTAAAAGTGATATTAAATTAAGTGAGTTTGGCATGATCTAAGAGTTTTAAGTTTTAAAATATTAAAATAGAAAGAGATTTAAATTAAATAAGGTAAAATTATAGCATAACTTACTTAAACAAAAGCAAAATTTTATTTACTTTTTTAGCAAATAAAGCAAAAAAGTTGCTAATTTTCTTATTTTATGTTTAAAAATCAATTTGCTTTTATTTTTAAACATAAAATTAATAATAATAGCACTTCTATGCCAAAAAGCCAAAATATGCTATAATTTATTAATTTATTAAAATTTAGGAGTGGACTATGAATTCATCAAGTTTAGCAACCAAAATTAAAAAAAATAAAAGAAAAGTATTAATTTTGTCATCATTTTTCACAGGATTAGCTTTTGTTGGAATAACAGTCGGAATTAGTTTTACATTTAAATATAACGGAAAACATCCGCGTGAAGAAGTGCAGCAATTTGTAAAGAAAGTAAAATATGTTGCATTTAATCCTGAAAAAATAAGCAAAAATAGCGATTTTTCTGCAATCAAAAGTTTATTATTTGACGGAAATGCTCTTAAAAACACGATTAAACTTGATGAGTATTTGATTCCTTATTATTTTAGTGAAGATTCAAATCAACTTGTTAAATTTGAACAGCAAAATGAAAAAACTAGTTTGCCAATTTTAGACTTTGTTGATTTAAATTTTGATGATTTAAATCAAAATTTTATTATTAAATTTAGAGCAAGACAACAAATAACTGACCAAAATTTTGCACAGTCAGATTTTGTTTTATATCCTGTTTCTTTTTATGACTCAAGAAAGTTTTTAAAAGCAGATTTTAACTTTGCACTGCAAAAAATTACAAAAAAAATAGAAGATGCAGTCTCAAATTTTAATACGACAATATCGAATTTTTCTGAGGAAAATTCGAATTTAGCGCAAAATAATTTATACCGTGCTTCAGATTTTGCCGCTAAAATTAATTCTAGTCAAGATTCTTCACAAGTTGAAAACAATTTAGGGCAAATTTTTCCAAAACTTACGGATTTAATTTCTTCTGTTAAAAATTCAAAAGAAAATTTAATTCCTGACACAAATGCCCAAATTTTTGATATAAATTTTGCAAAAGATGCCACAACCAACCAATTTGTTAGCGTTCAAAACAATATTGCAACAATGTTTTTGCAGGCTAGTTTGACTCAGTCAGCGCTTGATCAATTAGGCAATAATTTTGAAAATAATGGAAATAAAATTATCAATATAAACCTTGAATCCAAAGATAAAAAATCAATATTTTTGGATGTTAATGATTTTTTTGCAAATCTCAAATTAAAACCGTTAATTTATAATACAGAGGAAAAAGATAATAAACTTCTCATAAGCAAGCAAAATCCTTTTGATTTTTTTGCAAAAATAAAGTTTGAATCCAACCCTTTTTTAAAAAATTCAAGCATTAAAGACTTGATAAACCCGTTGTTAGCTGAAAATTTATCTTTAGATTTTGGTAATTTTAATAATTCAATCCCTTCAGATAAGCAAGGTATTGATTTTATTTTCGACACACCAAATGCAAAGCTAATAAATGACAATGGAAAATATATTATCGAATTACCGTATAAAATTGTCTTAAATGAGTCTTTTTTTGATAATAATTCAAACGAAATTATTAATGAAAAGGAATTAATTTTAAGAATTGAAGGTTTTGGTTTGCCTATAAATTCTAATGTTTCTCCTGGAAGTGGTTTTGGTAATTTTTCTATTCCTGGAACACAAAAAGGGATAATTTATCAACAAAATCCACTTTTTGACAATAAAAGTGCTAATTTAGCGCAATTTATTTCAACTTTTGGCGAACCTGTTTTTGCAAAAGTCCCGTTAAATAAAGAAGAATTAGACAATTTATTAGTAAAACAGGATTATAAAGCCTTGGCCGAAAAATTGAGTTTGCCTTCATCTTATAATTATAATTTTGATAATTTTGAGGCAAAAGTTAGATCTTGATCAGGCAAAACTTTGATTCCTAACTTAGACGATATTTCCCGTTTTAAAAAGTTTGAAACAACAACTAGTATAAATTCCTCAAATTCATCTGCAAATTTGGCAGTTAGTTCTTTGGTTTCAAATACTTTTTTTCAAAATCCATCTGATGTAGCTGCTTTTTTTGCAAACTATATTCAACAGGAACCGAATAAAATTGCTAAAACATTTTTTGAATTAGCTAAGTATTTTGGACTTCTTAATCAAAATCGCTCTTCTTTGCAACTTTTTGACGATGATTTGCAGGAAGATATCTTTAAAAAAGCAGCAAAAATTAATCTTGATAATAAAAATGTTCAAGTTTTAAGCTTTAATAATCATTTTGAAGATGTTCTTAATCAAGGCTTTTTTTCAACATTATTTTTACCCGAATCGATTAAAACTCAAATTGGTGATTTGAAAGAAAAATCAACTTCAGATGTTTTAGCAACATTGAAAGATCAAGAAATTTTTAAGGAATCTAACACTAATTTTGACCTTAATCAAATAAGGGAAAATTACAAACAAAGTGTTAAATTTTCTACTCTTGCTGATGTTTTATTAGCTTTTTATTTAAAAGCAGCCCAGTTGAGTAATTTTTTGGCATGAGAAAAAATAGATTCAAATTTAAATTATGAAATAGTTTTTAAAAAAGGCAATGAAATTTCAAAGCTAACTCTTGATCAAGAAGTTAAAAAAATAACAGAGACACCTAAACCCGAACAAGAAAGTGATGGACAGACTGGGCAGACTGAATCAACTGAATCGACTGAACAGACTCAAGGAGCTGAACAAACTGTACAGGCTGAACAGTCTGAAGGGACTCAACAGTCTCAGCAGCCCCAGGAATCTCCGCAAAATTTACCAAATAATCCAAATTATGAATATTTAACGCTAAATTTTTATTACAATATTGGTGACGGAAATACTAACAAATTTTCTCTTCAAACACCTGTTAGAAAAATTTTGATTAATTTATCGACCGAAAAAATTGATCCAAAAGTTTCAAATCAAGAAAAACTTAATTCTCTAGTGGACTCAATTCCTTCTGAATTATTGAATTTTGAAGTAAATGATGATATATTTGACACAATTTCTCAACCCCAAACTAGTACAACTGGACAGGGAAATAATCAAACTTCAGGAACTTCATCATTAGAAACCAATCTTAGTGATTTGAAAAAAACTAAAGAATATTTTTCAAAACCATTAGGAAATGACCAACTAAAATTTGATATATTTCCTAGTTTTGAAAACTCAATAAAAACAGATACAATAAATTTTTTACTAACAGTTTCTATTCTTGATAAAAATTCTCAAGCGCAAAATTCTGGCCAAAATAATACAAATCAAGCCGAAGTTTTAGTTTCGCGCAATTTAAAAATTTCAGTAAAAAAATCAAATAGTTCTCAGCCATCCACTTCAAATCAACAAACAAACTAACGAGGTCAAAATGAAAAAGTTCTTCAATTTTAAGCATTTTTCAAGTAAAACATCAAATATAGTTATCGGAATTTCATCTTTAACAATAGTTAGCGGGCTTGCTATTTCAATTCCCTTAGGAATTTATTCTTATAATCGTTCTTACTATCAAAAATTAAATGAAGAAATTCAAACATTGAGTTTAGATCAAGAACAAAATCCTTTTAAAAATGGGCTAGCTGGTTTGTTTGATAATTTGACAGTTAAAGACAATTTTAAAAATTTAACCGCATTTACCGCACTAAATTTGGCAAAAAGCAAAATTTATAATTTTGACCTTTTATCATTAATAGATCTTGATAAATTATATGAAAATGAATATCAAATTACTTATGATTTGATAAATGCGCAAGTTAGTGGAAATTCGATAAAAAATATTGTCTTATTTTTAAAATCAAAAAATGACAATCAAATTTTTTCAAAAGCAATTGATATCAAAAATTTTGCTGATGAAAATAAAGTTGTTGATTTTTCAAAATTTGAAATTGATGAAAAAAAGTCATCAATTAATATATATTCAAAAAATTTAATTAGTTTTTCTGAGTTTAAATCTAAAATTCAAGCTAGTTTTAGCGTTGCTCAAGCCACAGAAAACCAAAAATTTATTGCATTTGAAAAAGCACTTTTAGCACTCAAAGGAAGTTATAATTTTATAAATAGTTTAGGAAATCCGTCCTTTATTCGCAATGGTTTGACTCTTGAACCGACAATTGTTGACAATAATCTTAGTTTTTTTTCTGAAGCTGGCAAAAATTACCTTAATTTTGACTTAATTGATGGCGATAAAAAAACACCAATTCAGCTTGAAATAAAAGGAATTGCTACCGATCAAGAAATTGAATCAGAAATAAAATCCTGAATAAATGATGAGTTAATTCCTGAAATAAAATTAAAACCTGAAGTCCAGCAAAATCTTGTTAGCAAAAATTTATCGCTTGGATCATATTTGTATTCAACTCAAGATGAAACAAACAGCTCACTACCAAAAAAATTTTCAGAATTATTTAATTACACCAGCAATGAATTTAGTCTAAATACTAATAAATTAAAAAATTACATCATAAATATAGATATTATTCTTAAAGATTTGTCTGAAATTAGTGAACAAGATCGCCTAAATTTAATTAAAGACGGAAAAGTTCGCTTAAGTTTAAGTGGAACCTTAACAAAAAGAGACCAACAAAAATTTATAAAAGTTTTAGATTTTAAATTGGACACTGATATCAAACCTGATCTAAACGAATTTTCACGTATTTTTGCAAAGAATTTACCTCAAACTAAATTACAAGATTTTTCTTTACCAAAAGCTTTAAATACTCCGGCGCTTAGTTCGGATAAATTGGTTCAAATATTTAATGAAATTAAGGAATCATCTAGTCGAATTGACACCAAAAATCCTGATGAAAAATTAGTTAGTCAGCTTTATTTGCTTGATTTTGGTAAAAATCCAACCAAAGATTCGCTTGAAGAGTATAAAAATGAGTTAATAGAAATTTCAGAAAGTTCAAAATCCCAAGCAATTCAAGCCCAAACTTTTTCAGATTCAGCTGAAGGCAAAAGTAAAAATGAACAATTAACTTTAGGAAAATCTATCTGAAAAGCTTTAAATTTACAGCATAATTTTATTTCACTTGATGTCAAACCAGAAATAAATTTTGAAAAACAAAGTGATAATTTTGTTATTGAATTTTCACTGGTTTCCACTAAAAACAACGAAAAATTGGCCTCTTCAAAAATCCAAATTAATAATGTTTTAAGTTCACAACAAAGCGCCTTTGATGTTGCTTCCAAATTTTATCCAACCTTTTTCCTTGACGGGAAAGCTAGTTTTTCACAAACTTCACCAACTGAATCGCTAAAAATTCAAGACTTATCTGATAATGACATTCATTTTCAGGATAGTAATTCTATCGAAAATAAACTAACCCACAATGGTTTTGAAATCAAAAAAGCCTTTAAATTCATGGATAATTCAGCAAAAACCGAGAATACTTCTAGTTCATCTGAGTCACCAAAAACAAATCCCGCCCCATTTTCGCGAGTTAATTCAGGAGTTGTTTACCTTGCTTTTAGACCAAAAAATATTAAGGATTATAAAAGACATTATTTACTTTCAGACTCAAATGGTAGTGGACTTTTCATTCAAAAAGTTGGAAGATCTAAATATGTTGAAAAATCAAAATCAATTGAAGGAAAAATTGTAGGCGGTAAAGTAGAAATTAATTCCAATTCTTCAATAGATGCCAAACAGATTGATGCAAAAGTTGACGAATATGTTATTGGTTTTGATTTTCAACAAGTTGAAAATTTTAAATCGTATAATAATCATTTTCGCCAAGGTCAAGATTCACTACATTTAGGATTAGAATCATTTTTACCTTCTTTAAAAGAAAAACAAGCTGTTGTTCTTGGCCCTGATTCTTGAAATATAAAAAATAGGTTTTTTTCGTCAGATATAAAGGAAAATTCTGATGGTTTTCCGCCTAATTCTGAATATCGGCCATTAATGGAAATTGCAAATCGTACCGATGAAAGCCGTTTTTTTTCACAAGAATTTCGAAATTCTTCGCCATTTGTTGGCCAAAAAATTAATCCAATAATTGAACAAGACCAGGATATTCTCCTCGAAATTATTAAAACCCCTTGATCTTTTGAAATTACAGCTTATTCTTCGTCAAATAATCAACTAAATTCGCCATTTTCAGTTAGTTTAAATGCCAAAACAATTTATAATGTAAACCATTTAACTGGCGTGTGAACCCCATTTCCTAATTTTTTCAATCTTGATTGAGCTCAAATTGGTCCTAATCCTGAAAAAATGACAGCTAACCCTAGCGCAAGTGAATCAGATTTAACTCAAAGTCAAAATTCAAATGGTTCTATAATTCTTAAAGGGCTTGCTGTCTATAATAATTCTCAATTGACTAGCCCTTTAGGAAAACCAGCTCGCGAAGAAATCAAACGTTCTTTTATTAATGCATATTTAAAATAAAATCTTTGCACCTAAATTAGTAGAAAAAATTAACAAAAGTGGTGTAATCAAAATCATAGATAAAAAACTAGTTGTCTTAATTTTTTTCTACTAATTTAATCAAACTTTTATTTTAAGGTGTGTAAACTTATGAAAAAAAATAATAAAGAAATAAGAAAATTGAAAATATTTTTAATCACTTCCGGTTCAATTGTTACACCTTTAAGTGCAGTGGCCTTTCTAGTTGCTTGCCATGAAAAAGAACAACCAAAAGTAACAAAACCAAACGCTTCATTAGATAGTACAAAAGAAACAATAACTACTCCACCACAAAATAACCCGCAAAATGGCCAACAGGATTTTGCCCCTCATTTCAATCCGAATTTTATACAAAGAGGAATAGAAATTGCTAAACGCTTAAGAGAACAACAAAAACAAGAATTAGCATCTAATTTAGTAAAATTAACAGATGCGCAAGCATATGAAAAGCTAAAAAACAGAACTTTTGCAATCGCCTTCAATAGTGTTGACAAAACAGATGAGAACAATCCTGATGATGTTGTCAAATATGAGCCGACAGGAACAGGTTGATTATTAGATGCTGCTTACAATGAAAACAAGACGGAAGTAATGTTGTATATCGCTACAAATGCTCACGTTTTTGCTAGATCTTTTAACACTTTAGATTCAAAATATAAAGACACTTTCCCTGAATATTTTACTGAGCCAAACAATGCCGAAAAAGTAGATAGCTTTATTATTGGTATGCCAAAAAAAGATGCTAACATCCAAGCAATTGATAATAACTCAAGACCAGATGCAAACAATACTCCCGTTTACTTTATTAACAAGCAATTAGGAGGAGGGAGTGAGATTGGTATCGAAGGAATTTTTGATAATCCCAAAACTGTCTTTGTGGCATTAAATATTTTTGATAATCAAACAAATGAGCAACTAAAACAAACATCGGCCACATCTCCTGGTAGTCAAAAAATAAACAATGGAATTGGTAAAGATTTTGCCGTTTTTGGACTAAAAGTTAATTTAGCAAAATTAGATGAGCTCATTTTAAAAAATGATGCAAACAAGGAAAATCTTCAATTATTCAAAGAGCATATCGAAAAGGCAATTATAGACATCGAGCAAGATATTGCTAAGTTTCAGACACAACAGTATCCAAATCATGACAAAAAGACAGTACCTTATATAAGTTATGATTATACCTCAATTTATCAAAAAGATATTGTTGAGCCAGAAAAATTAGGAATTGGCAAATCTGCCATTTTATCTCCTAATACCACAAAACTTTATTTATTAGGTTATCCAAGCCTTGATGGACAACAATTTTTGATGAGAAATTATCCAAAAAACTTAACTAACAAGGCTTTTGCAATTTCCAACGATAGTTTTAGCAATGGTTTAGCGCTAAATGACATCCTCAGCCCTAACAGAAGTTATTCTTCTTTTGGCTTTATAACCTTTATTGAAAATAGTGGACTATATTATGGAGCCTCTGGGTCGCTCGTCATTAATGATTATGGCTTACCTGTTGGTATTTATTCTGCTGTTCAAACCAGAGGAGGTAATTTAGACATTAGTGGCAAAGCTGGTTATACTCCTTTTGTCCAAATTGCTGATTTTGACTCTTATGGACTAGCACACAACTTAATTGATGGTACAAATAAAAAACTGTTTCCCAAACAAGAAAAATCATATCGGCAAAACTTAAAAAAATTATCTGAAAATGAAGGCGAATTTAAAGATTTTCGCAAAACTTTACTATTTCCAGATGGCCCTTAATACTTAAAAAGCTAAAATTTTAACTTAAAAAGCAAAATTATGAAATTTTTAAACTACTTTTTTAGTTTAAAACGCTGGCAAAAATCATAAAAAAATACAACTACTATTTAAACTCAATGCAAATAGAAAACTCGTTTTTATTTGCAGCAAGCCTAAAAAACATATGAAGTTTTGAAAGAACAATAACCAAAAGCCCTAAATTTATAGATTTCTAAACGGTTAAATTTAAGGCATACCATCATATTTAAAAATATAATGGATAATTCGCATTTTCTGATTTTTTTACGACAAAAACATAACTAAGCCCCCCTAATTCAATATCAAAATTTATTAATTATTCTTAAGTGAGATTCATTATAACATAATTTTATTTTATGCCAAGCATTTTTTTTTTTTTTGCAGAAAGCTAATTTTAAAATAATAAAAATTAAGATTTTAGCGTCAAAAAACCCGGATTTACCGGCATTTTTGCGTATTTGTATTCACTAAAAAGCGAATTTTTACCATCAAACTGGGAAACTCAAAAAATTAAGGTTTTTTTGCAACTAAATCCAACGGTGGTTTTTTGCCAACAAAATTTATAATTGTAATGACAACACATTTTTTTGCCAAAATTATTAAAAAATGTGCCTAGAATACAAATTATCATCTAAATCAAAGGGTTTTAACATCTAGTTTATTAGTTGTTACTCTAAAATAAAAGGATAATTTTGTTGGTAAAATTACAAAATATTATTTAAATTAAAAATTGATCAAGGGGAATTTCACCTTTAATTTCAGCGCTTTTGTAATCTGAAAATTGAAGCGTCTGATCTTGAGGAGTCAGCGTTGAATTTGGTAAAAGATTTGCATATTTTAGTTCAAAACTATAAATTAACTTCTTATTTTCTAGTTTGAGACTAATTTTTTTGTGGGCATCATTTCTGATCATGCCATCTCATTCTAGGGAAATAATTTGTGGATAAGGGAAAAAGTTGTTGTTTTTAATATGATCTTTGACTAAAAATTCCTTTAAAAGAACCTCAGGATCGGGGTTTTTTATTTTAAAATAGAGACTGTCAAAAATTATTTTAGCTATTAGTCCTTTTTGAATTTCTGATAGTTCATTTTTATTTTGTCTATTGTTTTTAAAAATTTCTTTTTCTCTTATTTGAGGTCAAACTTTATTATTGTCAACCTCAAATTCAAATTCAGCTGTATTTTTGTCATTTTTCTTTAAATTGGAAAAAGTAAATTCTTGAAGATCACCAATTTCTTCTTTTTGCTCTTTAAATTTTGTCTTTTTTACTTTAAGTTTTAAAGTCCCATTTTCATCATTAGGAGTTGCACTTATAATATCAAAGGAAAATTTTTCCTCATCATTTAGTGATTTTATCCCTAAAAATTCATCTTTAAGACCAACTGAAAGTGAAACTTCACTAAATGCAGCATTAAAATCGCCAAAAAGTACCGAATTTAAAACAGTTTCATTTTCAGAATTGACTAATGCGTATGCCAAAATTGAAGGACTTATTTTGCTAAAAACAGGTCGTAATTCTTTTTGGTATAATTCTGGCTCTTCATTTTGTTGAACCTTTTTTGATTTTTCTAAATCTCAAAAAAGGTTCACTCGTTTTGTTACTTTTGTGTCTGAACCTTTTTTGGACACTGAAAGTTCAACATTTTCTAGCCTTCTTTGGTTAATATCGTTGTTATTTTCAACAGTTTTAACCTCAAAAGGAAAACTAAAGGTAATTGTATAATTTTGGTCATCAAAGTTATCAATTTTCTTTACAAAATTTTCATAATGAAAAGTTGAAGGTTTTGACTTATAACGAAAAAGCACAGTTGCAACATTAATTGATGATTTTTTTTCTTGGTCAGCTATTTCTAAAGAATTTGGAATTTTTGCTAAAATAGCATTTAAATCATTGACTGTTTGAATGTGAAGTCTGTTTTTTTCAAGTATTATTTTTTGTTTTTCTAGTTCTTTTTGTCTTTTTTCTTCCTCAAGTTTTGAGAGGCGTTCTTTTTCTTTAAGTAGTTTTTCGGCTTGTTCCTTTTTTTGTTTTTCTAATTTTTCTTTTTCAATTTCTAATTTTTCTTTTTCTTTCTTGATATCTTCTGAAATTTTATCACTTTTTTGATCATCAGTTGAAGATTGATTTTGTTGAATTTTATCAAGTTCTTTGTTTATTTCTGCTTGTTTTTCTTCAATTTGTTTTGTTTGTTCTTCTGTTTTTTCGATATTTTCTTTTTGTTTTTTTGTTTCTTCGATTAATTTCAAAGTGTCTGATTCAATTTTACCTTTTTGTGTGTCAAGAAAAGCAACAGGATCTCCTTGCACATTAGGATCACTTTTTGGTGGATTAGGGTTTTGTTTTGGTGGATTAGGCTTTTCTTTGTCTAATTTCGGATTTTTGTTATCTTCCTTATTTTTATCAGCGTTATTTTGTCCACATGCTGCAGCGAGAAAAAACGTTGGAATTAAAACTGTAAGACTTCCTAAAAACCATTTTTTTGTATATATTCTTTTCATAATTCTCCTCACAAGTTAGATTAAATTATAACATAAAAATAGCTATTTTTCTAATATATCTTAAAAAATACTATTATTTAAAACGCAGAAAGGTGTTTTTTGTTTGTTAAAATTTTTGTCGATTCTTGCTAAGCTAGAAGCATTCAATTTTTATTTTATAAATAAGCTTATATTTTTGATATAATTATACTAATTTATTTTGGTTTAGACTTTAATTCTTAGGGGCGAAATATGAAAAAATTTTGAAAAATAGTACTTATAGTAGTACCGGCTGTTGTTGTAGCAGGAACAGCTACTTTTTTGTTGATTTATAAATATAAAAATACTAAATCAGAAGACGGCGAAAAATCAATTGTCGTACAAGTCCCTAATTGTCTTCTCGATGGGCGGGGATGCTTTCAACCCGTAGAACCTAGTGAAAAAATAAATAAACCAGAAATAATTTTGTCCAGCCATATTCCTAATATTTCAACAAATTCATCAAAAGATCAGCCTAAAATTTTATTGTCTCAACCAGCAGAAAAACTGACTACCGAGACAAAAAAAGATGTCTTAGTCACCAAATTTGAAAATAATAAGTTAGTATACTAGCTTACATAAAATACCATTTTTTAATCTATCTAAAATTATTCCCGTCTGAGGCAAAAAACAAATTTTTTGCTAGTAAATAAGTTATATTTGAAAAAAGCTAAAATATCCTTAAATTGTAGACTAAAAGAAGTTAAAATACTGCATTATTATAATTGTGTTTTATTTTTCAAGTTGGAAATATTTTAATACTCTGAAGAATTGATATAAATAAATTTTTAGGTTTTGCTTGACTTTTAAAATTTTTTATTTATAATTAATAAATATAGTGAATCAAACAAACAGGATGAGCTAGATCATTCCTGTTTTATTTTTTTTAAATAATTTTATATTCGTGGTATTATTATAAATTATTGGTGTTGGTTTTAATTTCTAGGAGTGAAATATGAGCAAATCTTTAAAATTGGTTTTTGGATTAGTTCCAGTTGTCGCAGGCTCAGCAGGAACAGCTATTTATTTGACTTCTAGTAATGCTATTTCTAATTTGGACGATACAACTTTAGCACGCCAAACACTTCAAGTTGAAACCCGTCTTTCACCACCTTCTGATTCACAAGATAATGAATTCAACCAAAATTCTGAAGAATTATCAACCCAGGAAACTGTAAAAAATGATGAAACAATTGTTCTAAAAAGTCCGGAATTCTCAGAAGATTCTCAAAAATCTCAGCCTATTAAAGTTACTAAAAACACAAAAAAACCAAAAATAATTTTTTCTAATAAACAAATTGAACTACCAAAAAATTCACCAAACATACAACCAAAAATCTTATTGGCCGAACCTGTCAAAAAATCAGTTGATGAAATAAAAAAAGCTGTTTCAGTTAGTAAAATTCAAAGTAGTGAAAGTAAAAATTCTTCTATTTCAGTTTTAGAACCCCAAAAGCCAACAAATTTAGACAAATCCCCATCAAATTCTTCTGAAATTATTCGAAAAGTTGTAATAATTAAGCAAAAACCGACTCAGGCCGAAGAGAAAATTCAAGATCCAACCCCATTAATTTCTCCTGTAGTTTCTAATGAAGATGTAAAACCGGTTTTACCGCCCAAAATTGTAAAAACTCCTGAAGTTATCGTTATTAGTGAAACTCCAAAAGTTGAACCCGAAGAAGATACTCCTAAACCTAAAACACAAACCCAAAGCGATATTTCCAAGTCAACATCATCCTATTCAATTTCTCCTGCAACAACTGAATCAGAGCGTGAAGTTGATGAAATAATTGATAAATTACAAGAAGATTTAAAAATATTATTAAAATCTTCAGTAGGCGAAAATGCTCAGAAATATCGTGAAGCAAAAAAGAACCTTTATAAATATATTTTTAAAAAGAACGACCAAATGAGACTTTTTAAAGAAAGATTCCCAAAAACACCAATAACTGAAGAAGAAGCAGCATTTTTATATATCTTTTGGGAGAATAATTACGCTCATTTTTATCCATCGCGTGCAAGATCCCATACTGCTCGTGAAAATTGAAGAAAAGAGCTTCAAAAAGTTTTGACAATTACTAAAACTCCGGAAATTGGCGCTTTTAATAGAACGACAGGCGGTCATGTGTTTATTATCGATGAAACAAACATAAATAGCGGTAAGTGAGTTGAGGCTCAACCAGTAACGCCAGCTGGTGTTAAAAAATCCTAAAAATTTATAAAAGTAGAAAAAATGACAAAATTATTTAAGTTAGCTCTAGGGTTTATCCCGGTTGTTGCTGGTTCTGTAGGGACGGTAGTTTATTTTAGTTTAGGTAATTCTACCTTGCCTTTGAATCAAAATGATGTTCGTGAAGGAAATCTTAAGGTTAATGCCTTGGTGCCTTCGGTTGTAAATTCACAAAAAATTGGAAATCAAATTGCTGATACAATAATTTTACAAGGTTTAGATACCAATAAAAAAGAAGCTAAAAATTCTAATGTTGCTGATTTAAATACTAAAAAAACAACGAAAAAACAAGGTCAAATTGATTCGAAGTTAATTAATCACGCCCAAAATAATCAAATTAGAACTCCATTAACTTTGCCGCCAAGCCCTAAATTTAATAAGGTCCCAAAGAATATAATAATTTTGTCTAAAAAAGCAGTTTCGCTAACAAAAACTGAAAAAAAGCAACAAAAAATTGAAAGTTTACCTTCAAAAAAAGTTCTTGTAACCCCTAGTGCTGAAAGCCCAAAAATTCAAAAATCTTCTGAAAAACCAGCTAATTTGCCTATTGTTATTCCAAAAGTTGATAAAAATGATGCCAAACAAAAAACTCAATTTTCACCATCAATTTTAGACTCAAAAGACAAAACTAAACCCAAAAATCCGCCTATATCTTCGCAAATAAAAGTTGAATCTGAAATCAAAAAAATAAATGAACCTCAAGAAAAACTTCCATTAACTTTGTCCAGTGATCCTGTGCAAAATTTGCCTGAGCAACCGATTATAGAATCCCAAAAGCAAAAACCAATAGAAATTGCCCCTAAAATTGAAAGTCAAGAAAAAATTCAAACCCAAAAACCGCTTGAAGAATTAGACCAACAAAAACAAGAGCAAAAATCGCAAACAATAAAAAGTGATCCAGAAGATAATAGTCCAAAATCTAACTCTTCAAGTCCAAAAAACCCTGAAATTGAAGTTACATCTGATATTGAAATAGTCGATCAAATGGTAAAATCGATGGCCAAGGACCCTGATTTGGATCATAGTTTTGCTTACAAACTTTTGGAAAAATACAAATTTACAAAAGCATCACAAATGCAATTATTTTTAAAAAAATTGCCAGAAGTTAAAACTAATCAAGCTGTTGCAAACTTAATCACCTTTTGAACTCAATCTAATGCCAATTTTTATCCAAATGAAGCTAGTATACCTCAGGTTCTCGAGATGTGAAGAAATGAAATAATTGAAAAATTACAGTTACAAACTACCAGAAATAATCAAAATATTAGTCTTATCACTCAAACTGGCGGTCGTTTTGGGCAGGCAAGTCATAGTTAAAAAAGGATTTTATAATTAATTTATAATTTTTAGAAGTATATAATGTGAAAATTTCTCAAATCATGTCCAGAGCAGTGTTTTTTTGAAGACCAATTTGCTTTTATTGGACGCTCAAATGTGGGCAAATCCTCGCTAATTAATGCGCTAGCAAGGCAAAAAATTGCTCGTATTTCTTCTACTCCTGGGAAAACTCAGCTTTTAAATTATTACCAAACTAGTCAAAATAAGTTAATCGTTGACCTTCCAGGTTATGGCTATGCTCGCCTTTCTCATGCAAAGAAAGATCAAATTGAATCGATGATTTTTAATTATTTTAGTAAAAATAGCAATATTTTACTAGTTTTTTTGCTAGTTGACAGTCAAATCGGCTTTACTGACCTTGATTTTAGTATGATTGAATTTTTAGTTTCACTAAATATAAAAGTGCAAATTTTAGCTAATAAAATCGATAAAACTAATCAATCCCAGCGTGCAAAACTGTTAAAAGTGTGTAAAAATTTATCACTTGAGTGTTTAAATGTTTCGGCAAAAACTGGTACAAATTTAGATAAAATTCACCAAATAATTAATCAAGAAAAAAATTAACCTATAAATTTATAGGTTTTTTTAAATTAAAAACTAAAACTATTTTAAAAAAAGAGGAAAAATGGCAATTGCAATTATCGCTGAGTATAATCCTTTTCATAATGGTCATATTTATCAGCTTGAATATGTTAAAAAAAACTTTCCTAATGATAAAATTTACATAATTTTAGGCGGAAATTTCACCCAACGAGGTGAGATCAGTCTTGCTAATTTTGAAACAAAAAAGAAAATAGCACTAAAATATGGAGCTGATTTTGTAATTAGATTGCCTTTTGAATATACAAGTCAAGCTGCTCATATTTTTGCCCAAGGTGCGCTAAAATTGATTTTTGAGCATAAAATAGACAAAATAATTTTTGGATCAGAATCAAATGATGTTCAAAATCTGTATAATTTAGCAAATTTGTGAAAAAATAACATTGATGAATACAATGTTCATCTTAAAAAAGCATTAAAATTAGGCAATTCTTTTCCAAATGCAGCAGCAATTGCCCTTGAAAAAATTAGTTCGCAGAAAATTATTTATCCTAATGATATTCTTGGATTTGAATATGTTAAGCAAATTGTGCTAAATAATTATCCAATTCAGGCATATAGTCTTAAAAGAACTGTTGATTATAATGAAACAACACCAACTGGAAAGTTTGCCTCAGCTACATACTTGCGAAAATTAATTAGCCAAAATAAGTCAATTTCTCAGTTTTCGCCAATGGAATTTAGCCAACCAGTTTGTTCGTTAGCCTTGTTATATCCAAAATTTCAGCAAATTATTCGTCAAAAGTCGCCTGAATCACTAAGAAAAATTTGACTAGTAAAAGAAGGAATTGAAAATTTATTCAAAAAACATATCGACCAACCGGACTTAGATAGTTTTTTGAGTGCCACCAATTCAAAACGTTATACTAATTCACGCATAAAGCGAACAATGTTGTATATTTTGTTTAATATTGAAGACCCATCAAAATTTGATGAAACCACAGTGGATCTTGATTGTTGAAAAAATCAAAATTAATTAAAATTTTTTAAAGTACATTTTAAAAAATTTTAGAATTTGGTCTAATACAAACGGGGCAAAAATAGTTAAAAGTAACAGATAATTATAATTATTTTTTAAAATAAGATAGTTTGAACTGCTAAAATCATTTTGGGAAAAAACAAAATTTATTCCGGGAATAAAGGAAACAATTAGAATTGAAGTAAAACTAGCTAAGAAACCAAGGTGTAAAAATTTTAAATCTGCAAATTTATATTTAAAAATATTCTCATCGGCGGCAAGTATATAAGAAAGACTTGAAAGGCTAATGCTGATAATTAAAAAGGAAAAGGTTTGTGAATTTGTGATTCAAAAACTTAGCAGCGCTAAAAATGAGATGAAAATTGCCCAAAACATTATGCTAAAAATCAGTTTTTTATTAAAAAGTGATTTATTTTCGTTTAAAAAACCTTGATTCATAACATTTTTTGAAATATTTGTAAGACCAAGGGCGATTCCCCCGAAAGTTTCAGAAACAACATTTATTCAAAGTATTTGTAGTGATGTAAAAATTTGTTCTTTAAAAATTAAAGTTGCAAAAATAACTGATAAAAGCATTGAAAAATTAGCAACTAGTAAAAAAACAAACAGTTTTTTAATATTTGCAACAATATTACGGCCAATTTTTATTGCTTGATAAAGGGTTTTAAAATTATCATCCGCTAAAACAACATTTGCAACTTGTTTTGAAACTTGTGAGCCTGTTATCCCCATTGCAAAACCAACATCAGCTTTTTTTAATGAAGGAGCATCGTTAACTCCGTCACCTAGCATAGCAACAACATGTTTTTTTGATTGTAGTGCGCCGACAATTTCTAATTTATCTTCAGGTTGAACACGTGAATAAAGGTGAAATTTTTCAACATTTTCACGTCAAAAGTCATCTTTTTTTCAATCAGGATTGCCTGTTGCAAGTGATTCAGGACCTAAAATTTCAACATTTTTTGCAATTGATGAGGCAGTGTGAAAATTATCTCCTGTTATCATTATCGTTTTAATTTCTGCATCTAAAAGATCTTTGACAATTGGTTTAATTTCTTTTCGTGGCGGGTCTTGAAAGCATACAAGGCCTGAAATATTTATGTTTTTTACATAATTTTCTAGATTTTCATTAGGTTGAAGTTCATTTTCAATTTCACGATATCCAAATGCAAAAATACGGTATCCTAAATTTTGCATTTGGGTTAATTTTTCTTCTAAAATAGGGTCTAAATTGTCTGCCTTTTTAAAAATAATTTCAGGAGCCCCTTTGATAAAAAGAAACTTTTTGTTATCAATTTCATAAAAAGTAGCTGAAAATTTAAGTTTGGAACTAAAGACAATTTTGTCTAAAAATTTATGTTGCTTTTCAACTGCTTCTTTTTGAATTTCAAAAGTTTTTGCCTTTTGTAAAATTAAAATTTCCTCAGGATCACCGTAGTATTTTTCAACTGAGTTATCAAAAAAACTATATGCGGTTGTGTTTAAAACAGCTTGTGTCCAGAAATTTTTTGACTCAATTTGGTGATAATAAATTTCCTTAATTTGCATTTTATTTTCAGTTATTGTCCCAGTTTTATCTGAGCAAACAATTGAAACTGCTCCAAGAGTTTCAATTGTTTTTAAATCTTTTACAATCGCATTATTTTTTGCTAATTTTTTAACACCAATAATTAAATTTATAGTAACAAGCGGAATCAAACCCTCGGGAATAAAGCCAATTGCTAGTGAAAGTGATATTATAACTGCGTGTTTTGACTGGTTAAAATCGCCATTTTCAACTAAGAATATATAAATAAAAAAGAAAGAAATTGCTAAAAAAGCGGCAATAAAAGTGATAATTTTTGAAAATTTAGCGATTTTTTTCTGAAGTGGAGATTCTAATTCGTCTGTTTTTGTTACAAGTGAAGCAATTTTTCCAAGTTCAGTATTCTGGCCAACATCTGAGACTAAAATTTTTGCCTGTCCATTCAAGACGCTTGTTCCACTGTAAACTTTTGCGGCTTTATCATCCCAATTTTTAAATTCGTCCTTAAAAACTGATGTTGACTCACCGGTAAGAATTGCCTCAGATACGGATAATTCTTTATTTTCAATGACGAGTCCATCGGCGCTAATTAAATCACCAGAACTAACTTCAAGAATATCTCCTACTAAAATCTCATCAGATTTTAGGCTTATTTTTTTTCCATCACGAATTAGTGTCGAAACTGGCGAGTTAAGATCTGAAATTGCATCTATTGCTTTTTTTGATTTAGTTTCTTGAACCAAAGAGAAAAAAACATTAATTGCAATAATTAAAGCAATAACTACTGGCTCAAGATACGAAATTAATTTAGCTCAAAAAGGCAAATCATGTTCAAAAACCGAACTAATAATAACCGAAATAATAATAACAAAAATTAAAACTAAGGTAAGCGGCTCTTTTAGTTGCAATAAAATACGGAAAAATAACGATTTTTCCGGAATTTTTGGTAGTCTATTTTCGCCAAAAAAATTTTTTGATCTTTCAATTTGTTCTTGATTCAGCCCCCTTTTTTTGTCAATTTGCTCTAAAAATGTAATTTTATCGGTATTTTTATAGTCGATTTTCTCTTTTTTTTCTTTTTTGATCATTTTTGCCTTTTTTTATATAAAATTATTTTGAATATAATTATATAATTTTTTAGGTTCGAAAATGAAAATTTTAATTGAAAATAAAAGAGCTTATTTTGACTATGAAATAATTAGCAAATTTACAGCGGGGATTGTCTTAGAAGGATGAGAAGTTAAATCTGTTCAGGCAAAAAATATATCGCTTGTAGGTTCTTTTTGTTATTTTAAGGGTTTAGAACTTTATTTGTCAAATGCTACAATTAGTGCTTATAAAGGATCCCGAGGTCAAATTGATCGCTCAAGAAAACTTTTATTGCACAAACATGAGTTAAAAAAAATTTTTAAAGAAAAAGTTACACAAAAATTAACAATTATTCCACTTTTTGTTGGTCTAAAAAACCGTAGAATCAAAATCGAAATTGCACTTGCAAAAGGGAAAACTAAGGTTGATAAAAGAAACGCCATAAAAGAACGAGATCAAAAAAGGGAGGTACAAAAATTTTTAAAAAATTACTATTAGTTCCAGGATTTTTGCCACTTTTTTCGCTTACAAGTTGTTATGATTATCTTTCAGAAATTATTTCAGAAAAAATAGTTCCAACTGATGGTTTAAATCCAATAAAAAAACTACCTATTTTTTCTAAAAATTCACGAATTAAACAAGGTCTAACTTATACAACATTTATAAAAAGTGTTTATGACGGTGACACTTTTACTGATAAAAACGGTATGCGTTTTCGGATTTTCGGGATTGACACTCCCGAACTTGAACTTAGCCGTCCAAATCGTTTAATTAACGTAAAAACTATGAAATTTCACGGTTTAATAGCCAAAAAACGTCTAGAACAGCTAATTTTAAATCGCTGAATTTCATTTGAAGTCGTTGGCCATGATCCGTATGAGCGGATTATTGTTGTTCTAAAAAACGAAAAGCGTGAGATAATTAATATCAAAATGGTTAGCGAAGGTCTTGCAATTCATCGTTATGCCCAATATCAAAACCCTAAAAAAACTTATTATTATCCTGAATATAAAAGTTTAATAGACCAAATTTTAAAAGCCCAAGAATCTGCCAAAAAAAGTAAATTTATGCTTTGAAAAGAAGATATTTCAACGATTTATGGACTTAAAAAGTTAAAGAAATAAAAATGAAAGGCAATTACACCTCGAGTTTCCCAGTTTGACAAGATAATCTTAAAAAAGTGTCCTAGTTTAGTTTTGGGCGGTTTTTAACTTTTTTGGCAAAAGTTAATTACCTATTTTAAAATACTGGCAAAAATCAATTTATGGATAAAACAACAAAAACCATAAAAAAATACAACTACTATTTAAACTCAATGTAAATAGAAAACTCGTTTTTACTTACATTGAGCCTAAAAAAATATATGAAGTTTTGAAAGAACAATAATCAAAAGCCATAAATTTGAAGATTTCTAAACGGTAAATTTATGGCATTCCATCATATTTAAAAATATAATGGATAATTTCCATTTGCTGATTTTTTTATGGCAAAAACATAACTAATTCCTCCCTAATTCAATATCAAAATTTATTAATTCATTCTTAGTGAGATTTATTATAACATAATTTTATTTTAAACCAAATATTTTTTTTTTTTTTTTGCAAAGGTTAATTTTAAAATAATAAAAATTAAGATTTTAGCGTAAAAAAACCCGAATTTACGGGTATTTTTGTGTATTTATATTCCTAAAAGTGAATTTTTGCCATCAAACTGGAAACTTGGGAGAAGTCTAGTAATCTATCAAAAAAAGAAAATTTATGTTCTGGCAAGAAGATATTTCAACAATTTATGGCGTTAAAAAGTCAAAGAAATAAAAATGAAAGGCAATTACACCTTTCGTTTTTATTTTAATAACTGTTGAGTGGTTTTTTTGTAAGTAATTAACGACATTAAAACATAAATTAGAATAAAAGCAGCTGAAAGTCCGGCTCAGGACGATAATAAAATTAGGGCTAGATTTTCTTGAGAAGCGGCGGGAAAATCATTACCAACTATTAAAATATGAATTGATTCCATTGACGGAAAAATAATTACAAAACTTAAAATTAGAACAATGATCGATATCAAAACAATATTTAAAGTATGATAAAAAAGTGTTAGTAAAGTTGAACCACCAAGCGATTTTAGGATTCCAATCATTCTCTGTTTTGATTCAGAAATTGTTTTGGCATAAACTAAAATGAACGAAATTAATATAATAACAAAAATTATAAACACCGCAAAAGTAACTTTATTAACTATCGAAATAATCGCTAAAGATTGGCTAGTTATCACACGAATTAAGCTTGAAGGTGGAGTAATTCTGAGGTCAAATTTAGCATTTTTTGCCTCTAAGTCAAGGTTGTTTTGTTCGTCAGTTGTTGTTAAATAAGCAGTAAGATTGGCTGGTTGGAAGCTGGTATAAAATTCTTTGGCATCTTGGTGATAATATAATTCTGAATCTGGCGAGTCAAAAATTCCAACAACAAGTAAGTTAAATGTTTGATTTAAAGGTGAGTTTGTTTGAATTATATCGCCAACTTTTAATTTATATTTAGCATTTGAATCAATTGCTGTTGTTGAAAGTAGAATTTCATCGACTTTTCTCGGAAATGTTCCAGTTATTAATTCTAGATTGTTTTGCGGGAAAACTTTTGTGTTTTTTAGCGGAATTTTAAATGGTTCAAGAGCGGAGCTTTGGGCATTTTCGCTAGGAATATAGGAGTTAATTTCCTTAAAAAGTTGAAGGTTTTGTTCTTTGTTTTCTTCAACTGTATTTTGCTTAACTAAATTTTCAAGATCTTTAATTGATTGAGTGCTAATAAAAGATGGAAAACTAATTAAATTAAAAGTATCTAATCTAGCAACGGAACTTTTAATTCCATTATTAATTCCGACAATTTTTAGTTCAATTTTATTTTGATTTTCCTCAATTTCTTTATTAGAATCATAAACTAAATGAATTGTTTTTCCTATTGGATTTTCAATTTTAAGTATGTCAATTGCTGATTTTGAAAGGATAATTTCCCGAGCATTTTCAATGAATTTTCCTTCAAAATTAACAAGATCATTTTCGATTCTGTTTTTGAAAAAGCTATTAATTTCAACTTGATCAACATCTCTAAGATTAATTTTTCGATTTTCATAGTGCAAATTTATATTTGTCGTTGGTCTATTTGCAACAAGCGCGTTGATTGATTCAAGCTCACTAATTTTTTTAATTTCATCTTGGTTAAAAGCAGCGTTTGATTTTTTTTCAATTAAATTTTTGTCAAGTGAGAGCGTATATTTTTGCTGCCGTTCAACTTTTGCCGTTCCAAGATTTAATTCAAAAGCAAAACTAATCGAAAAGACGGCCGCTAAAAATGCTATTATAATTAAAATACTAAGCGTTAATTTTTTGCTAATATCAGCAATAACAAAAATTGGCGAAATATTTAATTTATTCTTATATTGAACTACTTTTGCAACTTTTTTATGTTTAGTTTCGCTAGTTTGTTCAGAATTTTGGTCTTCTATTATATTAGTGTCATTAATTTTAATAATTGGTGGCTTGTCTTTTTGTAAAAAAATTATTTGATCAGCATATTTGTGAATCATTTCAGTATTATGGCTTATAACCACAACTGTGTGATTTTTTGACATTTGCTTAATTTTTTCAAAAATAATTTGTTCATTTTCTTTATCAAGGGCGGCAGTTGGTTCATCAAACAAAATAAATTCTGAACCCCGATTTAGAGAACGAAGAATTGCGATTCTTTGTTTCTCGCCACCAGAGAGATTTTCCATTTTTGTTTTAAAAACACTTTGGTCAAGATTTAAAAAATTTGCATTTTTACTAAATTCATCTTGCTTAAATTTATAACCTAAAATACTTGTCCCAATTCTAACGTTGTCGATAGCTGAAATATTTTCAATAAGATTGACATCTTGAAAAAAAATGTCAACATTTGGGTTTTTTAAAACTTGTTGATTTTTATCAAAAAAGGAAATTTGCCCGCTGTCAGCTTTGGCAATCTTGGCAATAATATGCAAAAGTGTCGTTTTTCCAACACCAGATTGACCAGAAATGAACGTTAATTTATTAGTTGGAATATCAAAGCTAATGTTATTTAAAATTATTTTTGTTCCGAGTCGTTTTGTGATGTTACGAATTTGAATCATTTTTGCACCTAGATAGCTTTATTAATATTGTGTATATTTTAATATAAAATAATTTTTTTCAACCAAATTATTTTACTATTTCTTTAAAATTTAGTTCAAAAATTTCTTCTAATTTTAAAGGACACTTAAATTCAATTTTCAATTATAGCCCAAATTCTTTTTTTCCCGAGTTTCCCAGTTTGATGAGATAATTTCAAAAAAGTCTCTGTTTTTGACATTTTTTTAACTTTTTTGACAAAAATTAATTACAATTTTAAAACACTGGCAAAAATCAATTTATGGACAAAATAACAAAAACCATAAAAAAATACAACTACTATTTAAACTCAATGCAAATAGAAAACTTGTTTTTATTTGCATTGAACCTAAAAAAACATATGAAGTTTTGAAAGAACAATAATTAAAAGCCCTAAATTTATAGATTTCTAAACGGGTAAATTTAAGGCATCACATTATATTTAAAAATATAATGGAAAATTCGCATTTTCTGATTTTTTATGGCAAAAACATAACTAATTCCTCCCTAATTCAATATCAAAAAATTTATTAATACATTCTTAGTGAAACTTATTATAACATAATTTTATTTTAGACCAAACATTTTTTTTTTTTTTTTGCATTATATACCCAAAGTTTTTGAATTTTTCATGGTATTCAATACCTGTCTTTACTGGTAAAACACTGCCTAAAATATTAAGAAAAGTGGGCTTTCCTTCACCTGATGCCCCAAAATTGTAATAATATTATTTGCTGGTATTTCGAGGTCATTAATTTTAAGAAAACCTTTTGTCATTCGAAAATATTAGCTTTTTAATACTAATAGCAATTGTTAAGCGGTTCATACTAAAAAAATTTACCTTTTTTAAAAATTTTTTTATAAATGTTATATAGTTATTTTTATTAAAATTATAAGTAACTAATATTTAATTATTAATATTTCTGAAAAAAATTTCATAAAATTAGAAAAAGTGAGAAATATATGAATTTTAAAAAATTTTTCAAACCTTTATTACTTCTCTCACCAAGTCCTTTCTTAATTGCGAGCGCTTGCGCACCTAGTGAGAATACAATTGATCCAAAAACTCAAGTTGTTATGACAACAAGTCAAGGTCCTTTTTGACCATTAATTTTTGGACTTAATGTTTATGGTAAAAATGAAAAAGGATTAATCCCTTATTACAACCAAAAGTTTAAAAATGACCCTGATTTTGCGCCAGTTAGACTTGTTTTGAGTGATGAGTCAAAAGCAAATACTCAAAAACAAACAACTGAAAATATTAAAAAATTACTAGACACAAATTCAGATCAACTTCCGTCAATTGTTTTAGGAGATTCTTCAACAGCGAGTGTTTTACAAGAACATAATCGACTCTTAGAAATAAAAAGCGATAAATTGAATCCAGGATTATTTAAAAATCAAATTGTAAAAGAATACAATTCATTTAATTTTGGTGAAAATAAGTTTTATAATATCCCTTTTAATATAAATGATGTTGATTCACTCAGATTTAATCTTGATAATTTACGAATTATTTTAGATTTAGTAAAAAAAGGTGGCGGAAAAGTGGATGAGTCGACCGAATTTTATAAAAAAGCACAAGAATCAACTCAAAAAGGAAACTCGACTCCTGAAAACAGTTTTTTTAGTAATCTTGAAGTAAAATCTGCGGATGTTTTCAAAGATTTAAACGTAAATCAAGATACTTTTTCAAATATTGAAGAAGCATTAGACTTTTCAACTAAATTTATTGACGGTGTAAAAATAAAAGCAGATGCAAAACTTGATGAAAATACACCAAATTCTTCTATTTTTCATATTGACTATTCAGATCTAAGTTTTCAGAAAAACATTATTTCAAAAACAGGTAAAAAATTCTGAGAACCAAAAGGTGAGGACTTAACCTTTAATATTGCAACAGATACATCCTTACAAGATGAATTTAAAAAAACTTACGAAAAATTTACAAATACTAACAAAAAAATCAAACAAAAAGTAGGTCAACAAACCAAAATTTTACAAGCATTTCAGTTTAAAAACTTTAAAGGAACAGGTATTGGTGAATGAGGAGGTCATGATATTCTTCAATATCGTGCCGTTTTTGGGTACGATCCTGGAGTTGGAATTAAGCAATCAATTGACACACAAACAACCCGTAATTTATTTGCGGATAAAAAACCTGAACTTGCCAAAGGTTTTGCAACATTTAATGACGTCTTTGCAACAAATCAACCGTTAAAATCACACAAAAATTCTCCATTTTTTGTTTATAACTCAGGAGGATCATCATTAATTCCAATTAAAACTGATACAGAAAAAATTAATAAAGCAGCAATTAAATTTTTAGAATGACTCTTTACTGGCCAAAATGATATTGACAAACCCGGAATAATGGTCGATAATGCTGATTATTTAATGGAAAATACTGGTTATTTCCTTCCTACAAAAGCGGTTGTAACTGCAGAAAAATTGGAACAAGTAAAGAAAAAATATCAAGAATACTATGATAAAATTGTTGACTTTGAATCTAAAAACAAAAAAAGTATTGAGCTAGTTGGCGAAGATGCCAAAAAAATCGACTGAAGTTTGTATGAAAAAATGGCAAACTTAAGATCAGTTATAATTTCAATGGAATCAATGCTTAATGCTTTTAAAGAAGATTCATCCAAAGTTAAAATTCTAAGTGATAATGGTAATTTTAAACAAGCAAAAATTTCTGCAACAATTACAGATTCACTAATTGAATCAACAAAATTTGAAAATAGTAAAACCGAAAGTTCTGATAAATTACTAAAATTAATTAACCAATAAAACTTAAATTAGCGGAATTTTAAAGAAGTAAAAATTCTGCTGTTTATAAAAACTAAAAATTCGCAAAATTTTTAGTTTTTATTTTTTATTTTTTGTTAAAATAATTCTGATTTTAAATATTTTCCCGGGTTTCCCAGTTTGATGAGATAATCTTAAAAAAGTCTCCTGTTTTGGGCGCTTTTTGAACTTTTTTTGCAAAAGTTAATTACATATTTTAAAACACTGGCAAAATCAATTTATGGATAAAACAACAAAAATCAAAAAAATATAACTACTATTTAAACTCAATGCAAATAGAAAACTCATTTTTATTTAAATTAAGCCTAAAAAAACATATGAAGTTTTGAAAGAACAATAATCAAAAGCCATAAATTTATAGATTTCTAAACGGTTAAATTTAAGGCATTCCATCATGACTAAAAACATAATGGATAATTCGCATTTTCTGATTTTTTTATGGCAAAAAACATAATTAATTCCCCTTAATTCTAAAATCCAAATTTATTAATTATTCTTAAGTGAAGTTTATTATAACATAATTTTATTTTTGACCAAGCATTTTTTTTTTTTTTGCAAAAGGTTAATTTTAAAATAATAAAGATTAGGTTTTATCGCAAAAAACCCGGATTTTAAACTAGGGCAAAGAAAATTAACAGTTTAATATTATTATAACATCATAGCATATTGCTGTGGTGTTTTTCAATTTAAAATCGATTGAATTCTATAATTGTTGTATCAAAATATATAATCTGCAATTATTTTTTCAGATCTTCAAAAGTAATTTTACTGTAGTTTAACTCGTTTAAGCATTCACTTTTTATAATTGAAAATCAATATTCAGCCTCCCTATTATCCAAAGAATTTCCTATGCGAGACAACGAAACAGTTCCTCCCATTTTATTTATTTTGTCAATATAGACTTTTGAAGTGTATTGAAATCCATGATCCGAATGAATAACAAAATCTTTATCAATAGACCTGAATGTCTTTATATTATCCATAACTAAATCAAGATCATTGCTTACAGATAGTTTAAAATCTCTGATTTTTTTAGTTTTATGCTCAATTATTACAGACAAAAATACATGGTTTTCCTTAACATCTCTAGGAGCTTTTATATATGTAACATCAGTAGCAAAAATATTTCTATTTAATTTATCATTGTAGTCGCGTTTAACAATATCCGGTAGTGCGAATTTGGTGTTCTTAATTTCGCTCTTTCTTCTTTTTTCTAATTTTACATACTAAATTCAATCTTTTTAAATGTCTTCCAAGAGTTCGAGGGTGAATGTAAATATTATATTTTATAGAAATATAAGCACTCAACCTTAAGCGACCATATCTACCTTTGTTATCAAGAAAGGATTTTTTAATTATTGCGTCATTTTCGTACTCTTTTACTTTTATAACTCTAGTTTTAGATTTTGCCACTGATTGTCTGCATACATTAAAAATTTTTGCAGATTTGCTGTAGGGAATATTTAGTGTTTTGGCTTCACTAAGTTTTCCTGATTTTGATTTATCTTTGTTGGTTTCGTAATATCTCTTAGCTATTTCTATTAATTCTTCTTTTGTAAATTCGTTTCAATCGGGTTCAATTTGTTTTTTAGGTTTGCCACTCCCTGGCTTTCTCCTCGCACCCTTTTTATCTAATAATTGATCTTGCATACCATTATTATAATACCGAATAATTTTTTTGATTCTTCGAACTAGTTGATCTCTGGTTATAAAATTTGTATCTGGCGAAATATCATTTATATAATTTATTGTTTTTTTAATCCAAATTCATTGTAAATTTTATAAATCATATCAAACTCGTCTTTTTTAAAGTGTCTTGACATTAGTATTTCCTTTTTGTTGCATTTGAAAATTTAAAAAACTAACACTTTTGGTGTTAGCCTCCTCCTAAAATCGGACAAAAAAAGCCAACGCCTTAGTGTTACTTTTCTTTGTCCTAGTTTATTTACCGGTATTTTTTCATATTTGTATTCAATAAAAATTGAATTTTTTCCATCAAACTGTCAAACTCAGAAAATAATTTTTTTCAACCAAATTATTTTACTATTTCCTTAAAATTTAGCTCAAAACTTTCTTCTAATTTTAAAGGGCACTTAAATTCAATTTTTAATTTTAGTCCAAATTCTTTTTTTTGGATTGTACAGCCGTTTTTCTTTATTAATTGAAGTACCCAGTTCATTTTTTCCAAGTCAACTTCGCACAAATAGTGATAAGAAATTTTAAAATCACTAACTAAACTAAGATTTAAGACTTCAATTGCCGCTTTTTTGTAACTATTTTGTAATAAACCTAGCCCTAATTTGGACCCGTACATGTAGCGAACAACAATAATTAATGAATTAGTAATTTTTTTTGTTCTTAAAATGTTAAAAATTTGTCACCCTGCCGAACCTTTTGGCTCGTTTGCATCACTGAATTTACAATTATATAAATCAAAGCAAACTGCATAAACAATATGACTTGCATGTTTATTTTCTTGTTGAATTTTGGTTAGTAGTGCTTCTGAGTGTTCCTTTGATTCTACTAGAAAACTATAAGAAATAAATTTAGATTTTTTGACTTCTAATTCAAAAACAGCTTCTTTTGTAATAATTTTTTGCATTTTTCAAAACTATTTAATATTGTTTGCCGTTGCATTATTAATAAATTTGGAAAAAATTATATAAGAAAACAACGGAACAATTATTGTAAAAAGTGAGCCTGCAGCTTGAATGTTTTGCAAAAATCCAAGGCTACTTTGGCCTGAATACTGAAATCAAGTTGAAATTGTCTGGTATGAACGGTTTGAAAAAATGTAATTTGGTCATAAAAAGTCGTTTCAAGCTTGAATTGTTGTAAAAATAATTAATAAATAATAGGAAATTTTTATTTTTGGAAAAATTATCAATTTAATCTTTAAAAACAGTGATAAATTATCAATTCTTGCAAGTAAAAGTTGCTTTTTGTCAATTTTGTTAATACTTTTATAAAGGTAAAAAAAGTTAAAAAAGGAAAAAATCTGGTTAACTGTGAGTGCAAAAACTGGCGAATTTGTTACTAATTGATTGCTGTTTAGAATTCTTGCAAGGGGAATATAAGTGCTAATTTCTGGAATAAAAGAAATTGCTACAAAAAGAGAAATGAACGTTAATTTCAGTCGTTTTTTTGCCATTCAAAGTCCAAAAGAAGCTAGTGAATACAGGAGAATTCTAAAAAAATTAATGAGCATAATTACAAAAATTGAAGTGGTAATTCCAATTCAAAAATTATCATTAATGGAATTTTTAAAGTTTTCAAGTAAATTTGAGCCTATTTTCAAAGTCAAATTAGGATTATCTTGCAATTCATTAGGCAGCGAAGCATTTACAATTAAATAATATAATGGAAACAGGAAAAAAATAAGTACTATTATTAAAAAGGAAAATAGTAAAAACTGTAGAAAAAAACTATTTAGATTAAATTTTAATGACATTTTTACTCCTTTTATTTTTAATAAGTTTTAACATTTTTTTCCATGTTTTTGGTCTAAAAATAATAAAGGTTGAAAAAACTGCTAAAAGATAAAAGAAAGTCATTAAACTTACGGCAGATTGGAGTCCTGAATTATCGCTTGAAGACAAAATATATGAAGCAAGAGTGTGGCCTCTATTTAGATCCAAATTTATGTCGCCTGTAATAACATTTGGGTATAGCATTGTTGCAAAAATGAAGTTTGTGTAGGCAATGACTAAAAATTGATTACCAATTTCCTTAAAATAAAGGTTAAAAATCTTATCTTTTAGGTTAATTCTGTCAATTTGTAAATTTTTTTGATATTTTGTATGAATGCTCGAAATTGCAAAGAAAAAAAGCACTGAATTAAAAGGGATTGCCCTTCAGAGTTGATAAATTAAATATAGTCAAATTAAATCAATTTTATTGTCTCCGCCGACAAATGAAAAATTTAGATTCAACATTTTTGCAAAGACATTTTTTTGACCAAAAAGGAAAGAAAAAGCAGTCCCAATTGCAAAAGATGAAATGAAAAACTGGGAATAAAGTCCGGTTATTATTAACATTCTAAGAAATTTAATCTTAAGTTTTGAGAGCAAAATTGCAATAATAAATCCTAGAAAAAGTGCAATCGGTGAGCTAATAAAAAATAGTAAAGTGCTGTTTCTTAGGGCGTCATTAAAATTTGATTTTGCAAATAATTCTCTAAAATTGTCAAATCCTAAATGTTTGTTTTGGCCAGATCCGACATTAAAAGAGTTAAATAATGAATCCAGAATTGGGTAGACTGAAAAAATAAAAAGAAAAATAAATAGCGGTCCTATAAGTAAGATTGCTTTTGTATTTTTGTGAAAAAGAACTGTTTTTACGGACTCTTTATTAACTATTAACACGATTTCCGCCTTTGTCAAAAGCAAAAATTTTATCTTTATTATATTCTATTTTTACATTTTCACCTTGAATATCAATAGGACTTATAATTTCAAGGTCGATATTTTTTTCAGTATCATGAATTTGGTAATAAAAATTATCTGCAATATTTTTTTTATAGAAAACTTTTCCATTGGTTGGTTCAGATGTGCTTGAAATTTTAATGTATTTAGAACGGATATAATATTCAATTTCTCCTTGTTTTTCAATAAAATTTATTTCTGGCATTCCAATAAATTTTGCGGCAAAAATAGACTGAGGATTTTCAAAAAGTTCTTCTGGATTAGAATATTGCAAAATTTCCCCTTTATTTAAAAGAATAATTTTGTCACTAATTTTCATTGCATCAGTTTGGTCGTGAGTTACTAAAACGATTGTCATGTTAAATTCTTGTTTGATTTTAAGTAATAATTTAATAGTTGATTCCTTAATTTTTGCATCAAGTGATGAAAAAGGTTCATCCATTAAAACTAAATTATCCCCTTTTATAATTGATTTGGCAAAAGCCACGCGCTGTTGCTGACCCCCACTAATATTTTTGGCTTTTTTTAAAAAAATGTCGTCAATTTCTAAGGCTTTTAACACATTTAGGACTTCTTTTTCGAAATATTTTTTTCTAAATTTTAGGAAAAAAATATAAAATTTTATATTTTTCAATATATAAAAGTAAAATTTGAATTTTTTTATAACCTTTTGTACGCCTAAAGTAGATTTGTTTGAAAGCAAATTTCCGAGAGAGTCGCTAAAATCTTGACTATTTTTATCTTTTTTGAAATTTTCCCAGCTCAATTTTCACACTTTTGAGGTTCATTCAGGCGAATTTTTAGCACTAATCCAAAGATTTTTCTTTACCGAAATTTCTTCATATAAGTTGTTTTTCTGCATTATATAGCCAAAGTTTTTGAATTTTTCATGGTATTCAATACCTGTCTTTACTGGTAAAAAACCCGCTAAAATATTAAGGAAAGTGGACTTTCCTGCACCTGAGGGTCCCAAAATTGTAATAATATTATTTGCTGGTATTTCGAGATCATTAATTTTAAGAAAAGCCTTTTTATCATACGAAAATATAAGGTTTTTAATACTTATAGCAATTGTTAAGTGATTCATATTAAAAAATTTTACCTTTTTTTCAAAATTTTTTTGTAAATGTTGTATAGTTATTTTTATTAAAATTATAAATAACTAATATTTAATTATTGATATTTCTGAAAAAAATTTCATAAAATTAGAAAAAGTGAGAAATATATGAATTTTAAAAAATTTTTTAAACCTTTGTTACTTACCTCACCAAGTCTTTTCTTAATTGCGAGCGCCTGTGGAGTAAGCGAGAATACAATTGATCCAAAAACTCAAGTTGTTATGACAACAAGTCAAGGTCCTTTTTGACCATTAATTTTTGGACTTAATGTTTATGGTAAAAATCAAAAAGGATTAATCCCTTATTACAACCAAAAGTTTAAAGATGATCCTGATTTTGCACCAGTTAGACTTGTTTTGAGTGATGAGTCAAAAGCAGTAACTCAACAACAAACAACCGAAAACATTAAAAAATTACTGGACACAAATTCAGATCAACTTCCATCAATTGTTTTAGGGGATTCTTCAACTGCGAGTGTTTTACAAGAACGTAATCGACTTTTAGAAATAACAAGTGATAAATTGAAGCCAGGAATATTCACTGATCAAATTGTAGGAAAATACAATTCATTTAATTTTGGCGAAAATAAGTTTTATAACATTCCTTTTAACGTAAATGATGTTGATGCACTTGGATTTAACCTTGATAATTTACGGATTATTTTTGACTTAGTAAAAAAAGGTGGCGGAAAAGTTGATGAGTCAGCCGAAATTTACAAAAAAGCACAAGAATCAGCTCAAAAAGGAAACTCGACTCCTGAAAACAGTTTTTTTAGCAATCTTGAAGTAAAATCTGCTGAAATTTTCAAAGATTTAAACGTAAATTATGATACTTTTTCAAATATTGAAGAAGCACTTGAGTTTTCAACTAAATTTATTGACGGTGTAAAATTAAAAGCTGATGCAAAAATTGATGAAAATACAGAAAATGCGTCTATTTTTGATATTGACTATTCAGGTCTAGTTTTCCACAAAAATATTATTTCAAAATCAGGTAAAAAATTCTGAGAAGCAAAAGGTAAAGATTTAACTTTTAATATTGCGACAGATACATCCTTGCAAGATGAATTTAAAAAAACTTACGAAAAATTTACAAAAACTAACAAAAAAATCGAACAAAAAGTAGATCAAAAAACCAAAATTTTGCAAGCATTTCAGTTTAAAAACTTTAAGAAAAAAGACAGCATTGGTGAATGAGGAAGTCATGATATTCTTCAATATCGTACCGTTTTTGGCTATGTTCCTGGAGTTGGAATTAAGCAATCAATTGACACAGCAACAACCCGTAGCTTATTCGCGAAAAGCGCCCCTGAACTTGCCAAAGGTTTTGCAACATTTAATGACGTATTCACAACAAACCAACCATTAAAGTCACGCAAAGATTCTCAATTTTTTGTCTATAACTCAGGTGGATCATCCCTAATTCCAATTAAAACTGACACAGAAAAAATTAATAAAGCAGCAATTAAATTTTTAGAATGACTCTTTACTGGTCAAAATGATATTGACAAACCCGGAACAATGGTCGATAATGCTGATTATTTAATGGAAAATACTGGTTATTTCCTTCCTACAAAAGCGGTTGTAACTCAAGAAAAATTGGAACAAGTAAAGAAAAAATATAAAGAATACTATGATAAAATTGTTGAATTTGAATCTAATAACAAAAAAAGTATTGAACTAGTTGGCGAAGATGCCAAAAAAATCGACTGAAGTTTGTATGAAAAAATGGCAAATCTCAGATCAGTTATAATTTCAATGGAATCAATGCTTAATGCTTTTAAAGAAGATGCATCCAAAGTTAAAATTCTAAGTGATAATGGTAATTTTAGAGAAGCAAAAATTTCGGCAACAATTACAGATTCACTAATTGAATCAACAAAATTCGAAAATAGTAAAGCCGAAACTCCTGAAAAATTACTAACATTAATTAATCAATAAAAACTTAAATTAGCGGTAATTTTAAAAAAAAATAGAAATTCTGCTGTTTGTAAAAACTAAAAATTCGCAAAATTTTTAGTTTTTATTTTTTTTCTTAAAATAATACGCATTTTATATATTTTCCCGAGTTTCTCAGTTTGGTGAGGTAATCTTAAAAAAATTGTCCGGTTTTTAGCTTTTTAACTTTTTTGGCAAAAGTTAATTACCTACTTTAAAACACTGGCAAAATCATAAAAAAATACAACTGCTATTTAAACTCAATGCAAATAGAAAACTCGTTTTTATTTAAACTGAGCCTAAAAAAATATATGAAGTTTTGAAAGAACAATAATTAAAAGCCATAAATTTTAGATTTCTAAACGGGTAAATTTAAGGCATTCCATCATATTTAAAAATATAATGGATAATCCGCACTATCTGATTTTAGTATGGCAAAAAACATAAGTAATTCCTCCTTAATTCTAATATTCATTTATTAATTATTCTTAAGTGAGAGTTATTATAACATAATTTTTTCTTGAACCAAGCATTTTTTTTTTTTTTTTTGCAAAAGGGTAATTTTAAATAATAAAGATTAAGGTTTTAGTGTCAAAAAACACGGATTTACGGGTATTTTTGTGTTTTTATACTCAATAAAAAGTGAATTTTTTCTATCAAACTGTCAAGCTCAGGAAAATTCCAAAAATTTTTAGTTTTTATTTTTTATTTTTTTGTTAAAATAATACGGATTTTATATTTTCAAAGAAGCTTAACGAAGCTTAATATAGTTATTTATAAACGCAAAACATTTTTTTGTTTTGCTTTTTTCACATTCGCTCAAAAAAGTGGTATAATAAAAAATATATTTTAAAAACAAATTTTATTTGTTAAGTGTTGACTTTAAAACTAAAGAAAGGAAAAAAATTTTTAATGCAAAATACGGAAAAATTTTCTAGAACTGTTTTAGGAGATATTTGTCCCTCAGAGTTAGGGGTCGTTGACTGTCATGACCATTTAATTAAAAATTATGGCCCTGAAGCTCATGAACACCCTGATTTTGTGATGCTTTCAAACGAAGCTGCAATTGCCGAATCACTCGAATTTGCAGCTCGTGGCGGGAAAACATTGGTAACAATGGACCCGCCAAATGTTGGTAGAGATGTTTATCGCATGCTCGAAATCGCCCAGGAATTAGCTGGTAAAGTTCATATTATTATGTCCACCGGTTTCCACAAGGCCGCTTTTTATGACAAAGGTGCTTCTTGACTCGCGCTTGTTCCAACTGATGAAATTACCAAAATGGTTGTTGCCGAAATAACCCAAGGAATGGATGAGTATAATTATTCTGGCCCAGTTGTTAAACGTTCCAAGGCAAAAGCGGGAATAATTAAAGCCGGAACAGGTTATGGGGCAATTGATCGTCTTGAGTTAAAATCTTTGGAAGTCGCTGCAAGAGCCTCAATTGAAACCGGTGCGCCAATTTTGGTTCACACCCAACTAGGAACAATGGCTTATGAGGCTGCTAAATATTTAATTGATTTTGGTGCTAATCCGCGTAAAATTCAGCTTTCACACTTAAATAAAAATCCTGACAAGTATTATTATGCAAAAATAATCAAGGAATTAGGTGTAACTTTGTGTTTTGATGGCCCTGATCGTGTTAAGTATTATACTGATGCAACCTTAGCCGAAAACATTAAATATCTAGTTGATCTTGGACTCCAAAAGCATATAACTTTATCACTTGATGCAGGCCGGGTTTTATATCAGAAAAACTACGGAATGCTAAAAGGGAAAATGAGCCATGGATTTGCTTATCTTTTTGATCGGTTTATTCCACTTTTAAGACAAGTTGGTGTTAGTCAGCAAGCAATTGATGATATTTTGATTAACAATCCAGCCGAAATATTGACCTTTGATCAGCCGCGAAAATTTGATCCGTCAATTCTTCCTGAGTACATACTAGAACTCAAAAAAACCTTTAAAATCTAGCGATTTTAAATTCTAACAAAACTATTTTGTTAGTTTAAATTTTTAAAAAAAATTTTTAAGAAAGGAAATAAAATGTCGCTTAGTAAAAAAAATAATAAATTACTTTTTGGCCTACTTATTTTCTTGTTTGTTAACCTTTTAATTATCGGGATCACCCTCGGTGTTCGAATGGGACACAATGGCGAGAGTTTTTCAACTGCTCTTGTTTTCCTTGTTCGAGTGGTTTATCTTGATAACTATTTAAGACAAAATGCACTTTTGCTTGGGTCTTTGGTTTTTGTTGGTTATCTTGTTTTAGGCCGTGGTGGTCGCGATGCATTTCTTGGAGCTCTAAAGACCGCTATTGGAATTTTCCTTTTGTCAATTGGAGCAGGTGGGCTAGTTGGTCTGGCTCGTCCAGTTTTTGATGCAATTGGAGCTATTAAATCCGGTGGTGTTGTTCCGCTTGATCCTTATTTGGGCTGAACTTCTGCTGAGAATTTTCTTCAAACAGGCTTTGGACAAGCAAATAACTTTCTTACCTTAGCATCATTCACCTTCATTGCTGCTTTTATTGTTAATATTTTAATGGTTTTAGCAAAAAGGTTCACTAACACAAATTCAATTGTGATTACCGGACATATTATGCTCCAGCAATCAACAGTTGTAACCGCACTTTTATATATGATTTTATTCCGTTCAATTCCGTTGCTTGATGATGGGGCAATTTCTGCTGGATCTCAAGTCGGACTTGTACTTATTTCAGGTTTATTTTTAGGAATTTACTGGGCAACTTCATCAGTAGCTACCTTAAAAATAACTAACCTTGTTACCCAAAATGCTGGTTTTGCTGTTGGTCACCAACAAATGCTTACTTTATTTACTAGCTACAAAATGGGTCGCTTTTTTGGAAACAAAGAACACAGTGCTGAAAATCGTAAACTTCCTGAATCACTCAAAATTTTTGAAGATAACATTTTCACACAAACAATAATTATTTTACTTCTTTTTGCAGTTTTATTTGCTATAATTATTGGCTACCACGGTATAGAAAATACTCTTAATTCTACTTACAGTGGCTTTGCCGGCGAAGCAGCGAAAATCGGTAGTGCTTGAAATAATAGTACATTCCAAGGCGCAAACTTCGTGTTCCTAATTTTAGGAGGAACACTCAGAATAATTGCTGCCTTAATTGCAATTATAACTGGTGTTAGAATGTTTGTTACTGAATTACAACAGTCATTCCACGGAATTTCTGAGAAAGTAATCCCTGGTGCTGTTGTTGCTATTGACATTGCCGCTACTTATGGATATTCAATTAATGCTGTTACTTACGGATTCCTTGGTGGGGTTCTAGGGCAATTTTTGGCCGTATTTGTCGCAGTCGGACTTGCTGCAATTCCAGGAAATAATTATTCTCTAGTTGCAATTCCACTCTTTATTACACTATTTTTCAACTCAGGAGCAATGGGAGTTTATGCTAATGCATCTGGAGGTTGAAAAGCTGCCTTTATTGTGCCGGCAATTATAGGATTTTTTGAAATTATTGTAATTTCATTTGGTCTAAAACTGGTGCAAAATATTGGCGATGTTGGAATTCCTGTTCTTCAAAATGAGGCTGGAGTTTCTGTTGTTCAAAATCCAGTTACAACCGGATTTTTAGGAATGGGTGACTGAAACCTCTTCTTCGGACTTAGTCTAATTATCGGTCAATTCCACTATGTTTTAGGTTGAATTACTGTTTTTGTTGGAATTATTGGTCTAATTCTTTTAGCCCAAGGTGTTGACTCAACAAAACAAACTAAAAAAACATGACTGCAAAAATTACTGAAAGTCAATGTTGATTTAGTTGAAAAACAAGCCTAATTATTTAGTTTTTGACATTTTTATACTTTTAGTACAAAAAATCTCGGTTCTTGCAAAAACCGAGATTTTTTTATTTGCTTTTTGCAAAATTGTTATATAATTTTAAAATAGTATTAAAAATTATTTTTGTTTGTCTGTTTGTACTAAAAAAAGGAGTAATTATGTCATTAAAAATTGTCGCTGCATGTGGAAATGGAATGGGAACTTCAATGATAATTAAGTTGAAAGTTCAAAAAATAGTAAAGGAATTAGGGGTTGAAGCCTCTGTTGAGGCCCTTTCAATGGGTCAGTCAAAAGGACTAACCAATTCAGTAGATATAATTATCGCCTCAAAACATCTTGTTAGTGAGTTTAACCCAAACCAAAAAGCTAAAATTGTTGGTGTAACTAATTTAATGGACGAAAATGAAATTAAAACTGCACTAAGTCCAGTTCTTGAGCAACTTGTTTAGATTTATCTTTTTTTGATTTAGGAGAAAATCTTATGTCAGTTAATTTACTCACAAATTTAATTGAAAATGATTCAATTTTAATTAATCAAAAAGCCCAAACCTGGCAAGAAGCAATTGCAATCTCATGTCAGCCGCTGATTGAAAAAAACTTAATAAGCCCAAATTATGTCGAGTCGATAGTCAACTCAACAATCGAACACGGTCCTTATTATATATTAGCCCCTTTTTTGGCAATGCCGCATGCTGAGGCTGGAAAAGACGTATTTAAAGACTGTTTTTCACTTGTTGTCTTTGATAAGCCTTTTTATTTCGACCAAGATAGTCGCCCTGTTCAAATTCTAATAACTCTTGGTGCAACAAGCGCTGACATTCACACCGCAGTTGCCCTGCCCCAAATAGTTGCCGCTTTTGAAGATGTTGATAATATTGACAAAATTATTAAAGCTACATCAAAAGAAGAAATAATCGCCATCCTTGAAAAAGTTGATTTTTCAAAATATCTTAATTCATAACATTTTCTTTAAAATTTGAATCTAAAAAGCCCACAAATTCGTGGGTTTTTTATTTTTTAGAGCCTTTATTTATTAGGCCGCAAAATTTGCTGTAAAAAAAAAAAAAAAAAATTCTTGGTCTAAAATAAAATTATGCTATAATAAACAAAACTTAAGAATAATTAATAAATTGATATTAGAATTAAGGGAGGAATTAGTTATGTTTTTTGTCTAATGTGCTTTGATAGCGCGAATTTTTCCATTATATTTTGAAATATGATGGTATGCCGTAAATTTAACCGTTTAGAAATCTATAAATTTAGGGCTTTTAGTTATTGTTCTTTCAAAACTTCATATGTTTTTTTAGGCTCGCTGTAAATAAAAACGAGTTTTCTTTTTACATTGAGTTTAAATAGTAGTTGTATTTTTTTATTGTTTTTGTCAGCGTTTTAACTAAAAAAGGTAGTTTAAACATTTCATAATTTTGCTTTTTAAGTTAAAATTTAGCCTTTTTTAGTTTGATAATAAGTAGATTTTGCATTCATGAGTGGTAGATTTAAAATTTAGTTTTTTTGCTTTGATAGTTATTTTTCCTGAGTTTGCCAAAAAAGTTAAGAAAGTGGCCAAAACCGGACACTTTCTTAAGATTATCTCATTAAACGGGAAACTCGGGATAAAAATTCAACAGCGAACTTTGTGTTTTTATCTTTTAGTTTTTAACTATTTTGTTTAGCTTTTGTAAATAAGTTATCCAGTCTTACTCGCGAGGATTTATCATCACGAAATTGGAAAAATATATTTGGATCTAATGCCTGATTTCTAATAAATAAATCCTCGATTGATTTAGTGTAATCTCTGTTTTTATAACCCTTAAATTGTGTGTCAAGCTTTTTAGTATCTTTTCCACTATTGTCAACTAAGTTAATGTCTTTGCTTTGATCAATTTGTACACCCGCAGCTTTAAGACTGGTTAAGCTAATAATTTGCTTATTTTGCTCATCTACATTGATATATCTATTAATACGGTTTGGCGCTATTCTAATATTTCTTTGGGGTTCAAGTAAATATTTCTGATTTAAAAATTTTTCTGCAAATACTTTTTTACCATTTTTGATTTCATATCGAATTGGATAAGCTTCAATGTGAACGTGCGGTGATCAACCACCATTGTTAGTCATTTGTCCAATTGTACCAAAAGTAGTATTTTTTTCTAATTCTTTTGGGCTAATCGGACTAGCATCTTTTAGATAAGTTGCTATTCTTGAAGTATTTTTATTACCTTGTTCAACTTGTGCTGTTTGACCTAAAAGTGAAAGTGTATTATTGTCTAAGTGGATAAAAAAGAAAACAACAGCATCTACATTACGCAAATATTTGTCCTTAGTTTCTTGGCTAATTTCTAAGTCCTTAACATCAACTTGTAATGCAACGGTAGTTCCAATTCCTTCAGCAGCCCCTTGATTTGGTAAGTAGTAAGCCCCTAGTAATTTTGATTTAGAAAAAGTTTTTAGCGGTAGACCACTTGGTACTAAGACATCTTCACCATAGTGAACGGCCTGAGTTAATTTATTATCAGTATAGAAAGTACGAAATTCTTTGTACCCACCAGAAGTCACAAAAGATTTACTCTCTTCATTAATACTATTACTAATTTCACCAATATTTCTTCTTTCTAATTCAGGTATATAAACTGAAGCATTATAAGGTGAAAAAATTTGATTTTTATTTAATAATGAGGTTGATGAATCAAATAAAGGAACAAATTTTGGCACTCCAATATTAAAATCGTCAATATAAAAATCTTGGAAAATAGAACTTTTTGATTTAAAGCTAATTTTAGCCTTAGTTGTGTATGGAGCTAAACTAGTATCGTTAGTTTTTTCTGAAATATTAATTTTAATATCAAAAAAGCTATTTTGATCAAAATTAGTTACAAAATCATCTTTATTGACATTAGCAAAATCATAGTTTAAAAAACTAATTCCACCTTTGACTTGAACTTTTAGATATTTTTTAAATAGTTGCTGGACTTCCTGTTGATCTAGTTGCTTAAAGTCTTCAATTTTATAGATTTTTTCTGTACTGTAAGCATTTTGTCCACTGCCTGTGGTTGTCACAACAGTTACTAAAATAGATTTTAGATCTTCGCCTAGTCTAGCATCTTTTAGATAATATTGACTTTTAGTATTTTCAGGAATTTCTACCGTAAACAAATCAATATCTTTTAGTTGTTTGTCAAGATATTTAGTTCTAATTAATGTATCAGTATCACCTTTGATTTCTTCTTTCGAATTTAAATTTTCTAGCACACTATAAACAGAAACATTAGCTTTATTTTTATAGTCTATTTTGCTGATCATTTTGGTTTTATTAATATTATCTTGCTTTGATTTATTTGGGGCAAAACCGCTAATTTGTTTATAAATTGTAATAAAATTTTCTCGCTTGTAAGGGTTTTGTTTGTCATCAGCATTATAATATCTAATAGTAATAGGAATATCTAAAATTCTTGTGTCATCATTATTTTCTTGAATTTGATTATAGTTTATTTCATAATAGAAATTATTTAGATCCATATTGATTTGTTTAGCTTTGGATTCTAAGCCTTGTAAATCTAAATTTAATTTGATAAAGCGATTTGCTAATTTATTTTGCTTGAAATTTTTGATTTCCACTTTAGCTTGATCTAAAGTTAAAGTATTATTTTCAACTGTTGGATTAATTATTTCATTGTTAGAATTAAGTTGTTGTAAGTCAGAAATATGCGATACTTGAAAGTCTTGATTAATGTTAATTAATCTGGAGTTAGAATTTTGCACTTGATAAGGCACTTTAGCAAATTCTGCTGTTAAAAATTGATCTAAATTATTAGTTTTAAACAAGTCAATATTAAATTGTGGTTCATAAATTGAATAGTAAGGGTGGTTTTTGTTCAATTCTAAATTAGTAGAACTTGCAAATACATTAGCGTCATTGGTTATTCCACAAGAAACAACAACTGAGACGGACAAAGCAGAAGTTAGTATACCTAAAAATAGTTTTTTGTATTTTTTTCTAAACATTTTCTTTCCTTTGTTAGATTTTATAAATTAAAACTTAAGTTTGAAGAACTGGCAATACCTAAAAATATTAGACTTAAAATTGTAGGTATTAAAATAGTTGTCAGTATGTTAATAATGATTTGTCACAAATAAAGTCTAATACTAAAATTATTAATTTTTCTCACCGCTAAATAAGGTATGATCACTAAAGTTGACCATAAATTAAAATTGATAAAACCGGTATTAGTGTTAATAATAAAGAAAAATAGCAACAAGATAAATAAAACAATCTGATGATCAAATAAAGTTAAATTGGCACTAAAAGGAATTCTTGGAACACTCATTAAAATAAAGACAAATAATGAACCAAAAAAGATCTCTTTTTGTAAATAAGTGCCAATTTTAGGTGCTTTTTCGACCATAACTATTTTGTGAAAATCTTCTTTATATTTTGTTATATTTTTTACCATTTTTGTATATAAAAAGAAGGCCAAATAACCAAAAATAACGCCTAAAATTTGACTGGCAAAAATGTAAAAATAACCTCGATAAAGCAGTGTTCCTGTAAAAGAATTTGTCAGGCCTTTGATAATTGATTCAAATATCACAATTTGTGGTATTAAAAAGGGTTTGATGTCTGAATTTGATAAAAATCCAGAAGTTGCTTGAGCGATAAAAAGTGCTGAAAAAAATGAAAGAGTATAGAGAAAACTTGAAACAAAAATATTTGACTTTAGTTGATGTACAATATGTTTTGATGTCAAAAAGAAAAATATTAAAAGCACTGATCCTAAAAATTCAATAAAGGCAACTCTAGTATTTCAAAAGACAGAAAGCATTTCAAATTTTGTCATTAGCCAACCTTATAAGTTAATCATTTTTCATAAAAAGTGTCTATTTTTATAGACTTTTTTGACTAATTAGTAGATTTTATACTACCGTCAATTGTTCTAGAATTTTATTTGCTTTAGTAATCGTTGAATTTTTAAGCCGAGTATTTTGAACTAATAGATCTTTAATTTTGTTAGAAATTTGTGCTATACTTTTGTTTTTAGTTTTTCAGACAAGTCTAGTATTTTGTGATTTAAGAAAATTCAACATTGATTTCAGCAAAATAATAACTGAATTTGCTAAATTCAGTGTTTTTAAATAAGGATTTCAGTGAATCTTACTACTGCCTGTTTGTTTTACACTGATTCCTTTTTTGTTTTGCTGATAATTAATTTCTTGCAAATATTTTTGCTCTAATTGTTTTAGTTTGCTAAGATTTTCTTGGTTAACCTGAGATTTAACAGCAACAAAATCTTGATCATTTTTCAAGATTTTGTTATAATAGTTTACCAATTGATTTTTTCCTGTTAAAACTTGCATAAGTGGTCTTGGCAAACCTTGAAAAGCTTTAAAAAGGATTTCATCATCATTACTTTGAACTTTACAAGCAACCAAAAAAGACATAGGAGCTAGTCTCATGCTAGAACCTATGGAGGTTTTTAATTTTACTTTCAAATATTCTCCTATTTTTTATTGAGTAAGTAGTAAGCAAATAAAATTATAGCAAAATAATTATGTAAGTATTACTATATTTTTCTATTAAAATTTCATTTTGTGAGCCAAAAAGTATAAAATAATCACTTTTTTAATATTATATATTCTCAAGTTGGCATTTTTTTACCACCAGCAAGAATATTGGCTGTGTAAATCCAGTCTAAAAATTTGATAGTTGCTTTATCAATTTGAGCATCATCAAAATTGCTCTAAAAAAAAAAAAAAAATACTTTTTAAATTTTAAAAATAATGTATAATTACCTTTGAGCTACCTTTTAGGTATGTTATGCTTTGGTTATGTTCAAACCGCTCAAATGAACTTCTCTGACTTTGCAGTTGTAGTTAAAGCAAAAAACTGTACCACCAAAACAATTTTTTTTGGTGGTTTTTCTATTAATTAAGGGGCTTATTTAACGTTTAAAATCTTTTTCAAATAAGCGCCAGTGTAGGATTTTTCTACTTTTGCAACAGCCTCCGGAGTTCCTTTTGCAACGATATTTCCTCCCTCTTGTCCGCCTTCAGGACCTAGGTCAATAATATAATCTGCAACTTTAATTACATCCAAGTTGTGCTCTATAATCACGACGCTATCGCCATTATCCACTATTCTATCAAGTACTTTAATTAAATTTGCAACGTCATAATTATGCAGCCCCGTTGTTGGCTCATCAAGAACAAAAAGTGACTTTCCTGTTGGTTTTTTCTGTAAAAATGTCGCTAATTTAATTCTTTGAGCCTCGCCGCCTGAAAGTGTTGTGGCTGACTGACCTAGTTTTATATACCCAAGACCAACGTCAACCAAAGTTTGCAATTTTGAAACAATTTTCGGCCAGTTATGAAAAAACTCAAGTGCTGCTGAGACTGTTAATTCGAGAATATCTGCGATAGTTTTACCGTGAAAACGAATTTGCAGAACATCAGGTTTATACCTTTTTCCTTGACAGTTATCACATAAAACATATATATCGGGCATAAAATGCATTTCAATTTTTATTTGCCCATCGCCTTGACACTTATCGCACCTTCCGGATTGTAAGTTAAAAGAGAATTTTGACTTAGAAAATCCAAGCGATCTTGCTTGCTCGGTGTTTGCGAAAATCTCGCGAATATCATCAAAAACAGATGTATATGTTGCTGGATTTGAGCGAGGTGTCCTTCCAATTGGACTTTGATTGACAGCAACTAACTTGTCAATATTAAAAAGTCCCCTAATTTCATCACATTTTCCAACTCGAATATTTGTTGCACCAAGATGTTTTGCAATCCCATTAACCAAAATTTGATTTACTAACGTTGATTTACCTGAACCTGATACCCCTGTTATAACGACAAATTTACCTAAAGGAATGTTTATACTGATTTTTTTTAAATTATTTTCTCTTGCTTTTTCGATAATTATAAATTTACCATTGCCACTGCGACGTTTTTTAGGAACTGGAATTGCTAATTTATTAGTTAAAAATTGCCCTGTAATCGATTTTGGTTCGTTTTCAATGTCCTCAAGTTTTCCGGCAGCAACTAAATATCCACCGTTTTCACCAGCATTAGCACCTATATCAACTAAATAATCAGCAGCTAAAATAGTCTCAAGATCATGTTCTACAACAATTAAACTGTTTCCAATTTCAACCATTTTTTTCAAAGTTGCAATTAATCTGTCATTATCCTTTTGATGCAATCCAATTGAAGGTTCATCAAGAACATAAAGTACCCCAGTTAATTGTGATCCTACTTGACTTGCAAGTCGAATTCTTTGCGATTCTCCTCCAGAAAGTGTTGCCGCTGACCTACTTAAATTCAAATATGAAAGTCCAACATTATCTAAAAAAGAAAGCCGATCGCGAATTTCTGAAAGAATTAATTTAGAAACTTGTTGATCAAAATCAGATAAATTTAGATTTTTAAAAAACTCAATTAGATTTTTAATAGAAAGCTGCGATAATTCAAAAATATTGTAATTTTCAATTTTTACTGCAAGAGCATAATTATTTAGTCTAGCGCCTTGACATGTACTGCACAAAAATTCAGACATCATTTTCTTAAATCAAAGGCGAAGATCTTCACTAGTTGTGTCCCAAAATTTACGCTGAATTCGACTTAAAATACCTTCAATTGGCCGAAAATAATCATATCTTTTTCCACTTTCGGAAACTAATGAGTAATTTATTGATTCTTTTGAGCCATAATTGATAATTTCAAGCTCTTTTTTAGTAAGTTCGTGGATTTTTTTATCAGGTGAAATTTCAAAATACTCAAGCAAAATTTGCAACTCTTGCCATTCTAATGATTTTGTATTTATCGATTTTCCAAAGTATTTTATCGCACCTTGATTAATAGACAAATTTTTATCAGGAACAACAAGATCAAAATCAGCCTCTAAATTTGTCCCTAATCCTTTGCAAGTTTTGCACATCCCATAAGGTGAATTGAATGAAAAAAGTCGATTTTCTAGACTCGGCATTTCAAAATCACCAAAGGGACAAGCCTGTAATTTTGAAAATCTAACTACTTCAGAATCATCGAACTCGCAAAGCGCAATTCCTTTTCCCATTTGAAAAGCCAGTTCAAGTGAAGATTGAAGTCTAGTTTCTTCATCATCATCAAGAACAAATCTATCAATAATAACAGAAATTGTGTGTCTTTGTTTTGGATCAAGGTTAATTTCATCTGCAAGATAATATGTAACATCATTAATTTTAAGTCGCAAAAAACCTTGATTTTTAAGATTTTCAATTAAATTTCGGTGTGATCCGCGCTCAGATTGGACAACCGGAGCCATAATCACAATTCTAGTGCCTTTTGGCCTTGATAAAATCGAATTTAAAATATTAACAATTTTTTGAGGAACAATTTCAGCTTTATGATTAGGACAAAAAGGCTTACCGATTTTGGCAAACAAAAGCCGAAAATAGTCATAAATTTCGGTAATTGTTCCAACAGTTGAACGGGGATTGTTGTGACTTGTTTTTTGCTCAACAGAAATTGTTGGCAAAAGTCCGTAAATAGCTTCAACTTTTGGTTTTTTAGTTCCGCCTAAAAATTGCCTGGCATATGAACTCAAAGAGTCTATATAACGTCGTTTTCCTTCTTCATAAATCGTATTAAAGGCTAAAGATGACTTTCCTGATCCTGAAACCCCAGTAAAGACAACTAATTTATTTTTAGGAATTACAAGGTCAAAATTCTTTAAATTGTTTTCACTTGCACCTTTGATGTAAATAAAATTATGCGTGTCTTTATTTTTTAACATTTCTTAATTGCTTTCTGTTGTTTGTTTAGGTTTTGAATTTTCAGGTTTGCCAATTTTATCATTCAAATTTTGGCTTTTATAATTTTTTCTGGCTGCCATTGGCTTTTTATTAAAAGTTGCTTGCGTAGAATCGGGGCTTTTAGGGTAAAAAACCGGGCACATTTTAGCGTTGTTAAAGCGAACAGTTTGCTTTTTAACAAAATTTTGATTTAAATTTTTACTGTTTTTATTAATTTTTTTATTATTATAATTTAAGTTTTCAAAATTATCACTATCAGCATTTTTTGAAAAAGCAACAGGATTTTCCTTTATATTTTTTGCAAAAAATTGTTTAGAATTTGGTGTATTTTGATTTTTTCTAAATTTTGGCTGAATATTTTTAGTGTTTAAATTATCCCCAGAATTGGCTGAATTTGCTATCAAATAATCAGGTTTTTTTCGTATAATCCGCGGTTTTTTATTTTGAGAAGACTCACTGTTAGCAAAAGTTTTTTCCTGATTTGAGCTAGCTTGAGCCTCATTTTTCACAAAATTTTGTGAATTTAATGCTCTTTTTACTGTTTTATTTGGGATATTTTTTTGACTTGGTTGGCTTAATTTCTCATCTGTGCTTTTTGCGATATTATAATAATTTAGATTTTTTTTGCTTAAATTATTAGGTTTAACAGCTGTTTTTTCGCTAGAATTCGCATTTTTTTGTGAATTTAAGCTAGGAGACTTATTATTTGCACTTGGTTTTGCAACTTTTTTGTCAACTGTGGTCGCCAATTTTGTCTGCTCTGGTTTATAGTCAACAAATTTTTCTGCTTCTTTTTGTTCATAATTTGCTAAAAAATCAAATTTTTCGTCAACAAAAATAAATTTTGACAAAATAACCGGATTTCAACGTTTTGACCGATGGAAATATGCACCTAATCTATTTTTTAAAAGTTGCTTTAATTGTGGCATCGATCAATTTGGATCTTTTTGCACAAAAAAGCGAATTGATGAATAACTAATTCGCCTAATATCAGCAATAATTGGACTTCCTGTTCGAATAGAAAAGACACCTTTTGTAATAATCGAAATTCTACCTTTAATTTCATTATTTTTTTTATCAAAAGGAACAAAAATAAAAACAACACCGTTTTCACGCATGTATTGACGCTCATTTATAATCCGCGAATTATCACGGGAAATTGTATCTCCGTCAATATAAATAGGCTCACATGGAATTTTTCTCTTGGTTTTGCGAACTTCTTGATTAACAATTTCAAAAACTTCGCCATTATCCGGGATTATCACATTTTTTGGACTGACTCCAGATTCAATTGCTGTCTGCGAGTGAGCAAGCGCCATTCGGTATTCGCCATGATAAGGGAAAAAATATTTTGGTTTTGTCAGTTGGAAAATTTTTTCATGCTCAGATTTATAAGCATGTCCTGAAGTATGAAGATAACCATCAGGCCCGTTTTCTTTAATAATTGCCCCTAATTTATAAAGTCGATTAATTAAATGCTCAATTTTAATTTTGTTTCCTGGAATTGGCGATGAAGAAAAAATGACCATATCACGAGGTTCAATACTGATTTTAGGGTGTTTTTTGTTTGACATTCGATCAAGAGCAGCTAGTTGTTCACCTTGGGATCCTGTTGTTAAAATTAGCATCTGATTTTCTTCAACACCTGATAAATTTTTACCAAGAAAAGCCTCATCAGGAGCATTAATATAGCCAGAACGCCGACCGATATTAATTCCATTTACCATTGATCTTCCAAAGACAAGAATTTTCTTATCTAATTTAATTCCAATTTCAATTAGCGCCTTAATTCTTGTTAAGTTTGAGGCAAATGCCGTAATAATAATTTTTCGACTTGCAGCACGCATGTGCATTTCAATATCAGCAAGAATGTCCCGTTCAGAGGGCGAGTGGTTTGGCCGCATTGCATTAGTTGAATCTGAAAAAAGTACTGTGAGATTGTTCTTCCCGATTTGTTTTAGTTTATCAAAATCTGTGTAATTTCCAATTGGCGTATAGTCAAAACGAAAATCACCAGTACACATAATTGAGCCATGTTTTGAAGTTACCCGAACACCAAAGGCATCAGGAATTGAGTGCTGAGCTGTTCAAAAGTCAACTTTAAAACTTTGAAAATGATAGACATCGTCCTTTTTTATTTCAACAAATTCAATTTCCCTTTTAATTTTATGGTCAACAAATTTGGCTTTTAAATATTCAATTGCAATTTTTGGGGCAAAAATTTTTTTAATTGGAACTTCTTGAACAAGATAGACAATTCCGCCGATATGATCTTCATGGCCATGGGTGATAAAAATACCGCGAATTTTTGCTTGATTTTTTAAAAGATATTGGTAATTTGGCACCATTCCTTTGATTCCTGTTGAAAAAAGGTTAGCAAATTTAATACCAGCATCAATAATTACAATATCATAATTATCTTCAATTACAAGGGTTGATTTCCCGATTTCTTGCATTCCGCCAAGACCAAAAAAACGCGTTGGGTTAGTAGTTAGTGACATATTTTTCCTGTCATAATTATCAAATATTATATTTTTTAAAAGATAATAAATTCTAAATTTATAAAAATGAATTATTTATTATAAAAATGATTTTCAAACTAACAATAATTTTTAGTCCAACTGCTAGACTAAAAATTGGATTGACTTCATTTGAATTTAAATAAAAACAAATTTTAACAAAATTTTAGTTTTTTCTAAAATTTACTTTTTACAAACACGAATTAGACCTTGATTTTCAAATCCAATTAGAAATTCGTTAGAATAAAATGATAAATTATCCAAAATTTGCTCACGAACATGTCCTAAACCAACGCCACAAATTAGATTTATACATTTTTTATTGGATTTTTTAAATTCAAACATTAAATTTTCAACAATTGCTACTGTTTTTTGAGTGTCTAAACCGTGAAAGTCAAAACTTATTTTATCATCAAAATCAAAATTTGAAAAAATATTATTTTTTTGACTTTGAGTTAAATCTAATATTTGATCCCATTCAGCAAAGTGAATTTCTTTTGATTTCTTTTTAATTTTCATTTTAAGATAATTAGTTTGACTGTTTTAATTTAAGGTGTTCTTAAATTAACTAAAATTTAATTATACCACATTTTTAATTTTTTTATTCAATTTGTAAAATTTGCCTATTTTTAAATATGTGTTAAAATTATTTTGTTATGGAAGTAAAGAAAAACAATGAAATAAAAGTCAAATTAATTAATAAAGAAACACTAACATACCAACTTCTAGAGGATGCCAAAAAAGGTGATTGATTTTCCCTTGTAAGTGAAGTACAAAATTATATAGAAGATCAAACAAAAAAGAAATTAAGCGAATATACTAAACAAATTCGCAACGATATTTATGCAAATGATCCTGAAATTAAAAAAATAAAAGATGAAAATTCTAAACTTAATGCGGAAATTGAAAAATGAAAATCCCAAAATGATAAGGTAAAATCGGATTTAAGTTTAAAACATTCGGAAGAAATTGGTCAAAAAGATATTACAATTGCTGAAATGCAAGGAAAAATTGATCAACTGCTAGAAAAAATTGATGGTATGGAAAAATACCAAGATAGCACTATTAATAGTGCTATTAAAGAAAAAGAGGCGAAATTTTTATCTGTTCAATCTAAAGAATACGAACAATTTAAGCAAGATACTGAGAAAAAATGGCTAGAACAAATAGCTGAAGTGCGTGAAAAAACAACCGCTGATGTAAAAGCAGGATTTGAACATTCCCTTAACGAAAAAGATACCAAAATAAATGACCTAGAAGAGGAATTAAATAAATATAAATACAAAAATATTAGTTCAAAACAAATAGGAGAAAATCTTGAAAACTGAATTTTAGAAAGGTACAGAGATGTTTTCCCTTTTGGTAAAGACGACAATGATTCAGTTGTTGTTGAACTAAAAAAAGATACCGTAAATATTAAGGATGAACCAGGAGAAAAAGCAACAAAATCCGACTTTATTTTTACAATTAATGATCAAAGTCGCAATGTTGAAACAAAAATCATTTTAGAAGCAAAATCTGAATCAAAAGAAAAATCTGGAAAACAAAAAAACAAAGATTTTTTCAAAAAAATTGAGGCAGACCGTATAAAGAAAAAAGCTAGCTATGCAATTTTAGTAACAGAACTCGAGCCTGAGAAATACTTCACAATTGATGTTGCCCCTAATTATGAAAAAATTTTCATTTGCCGCCCACATTTTTATTTAGCACTTTTAATGCTTTTAAAATCAATAATTCTAAAAGAAAATAAATTAGAGATTCAAAGCCAAAGTCTTGAAGAAACAAGTAAAATCATTCAAAAGTTTGATGAATGAAAAGAAAAAACACTAAAAGCATCAATAAATAAAATTAACACTAAAGCAGAAAGAAGTAGATCATTAGCAGAAAGAATTATCAAAGATGCTGGCGAAATTCAAGAGAACCTTAATAAAATTGTCAATGACTATTTAAATAACTTAACACAAAAAATTGATGCATTTAAAATTACTAAAATAACCGAAAAAATTGACAAAATTAATAAAAATAACCCCAATTTATAATTTAAAAACCTATTAGTTAGTACCAATTTTGAATCCATGTAGTTAAAATATTTTTTTTTTTTTTTTTATATAGCAATTAAAAAATATGTTATAATGTGTTATAGCTATTTCTATAAATACCTTGAAATAGCTATAACATAAATGGGGGTGACTCTGGTTTTGACAATTAAAAAAATTTTTTGGATGCAGTGGTTTGGTAGACCATAATACCATGTAAATCTAAACGCAAAAGATTCAATTAAAGCTAAAGACGATGCAACATTTAATTTCGCAATGATGAATACCCAATTAAATTTTGCAACACTTTAATTCATAATAAAACCTATCAGTTTTTTATTTCAATAATATAAATAACATAATATATCTTCCTTAATTCAATATATTAAGTTTTCCCTGTAAATACTAAAATAATTAGTAAATATTTGTTTTTGGTTTTCAAATACATTTTAAAATACAGGACTATTTAACTCCTTTGATTTATTAATTCTTATTCTTTAATTCTTATTCTTTAATTCTTATTCTTAATTCTTATTCTTTTTATTAATATATTCTTTAATTCTTATTCTTTTTTATAAATTATTATATTTTTATACCTTTATAATTAGATTTTTTAGTTTAAACTGTCGACTCCACTAAATTATTTTAATTGGATCGGGGTTCGAATCCCCGCACCTCCACCATATGAAAAAACTCCGTTAGCCGCGGAGTTTTTTCATATCAAAAAAATAATTTAAAATATTTGATGAATTAGTATATTAATGTTTGACACAATCAAAACGGTGTGCCAAAATAAACAATAAAAATCAAGGGTTAAAAAAACTAAATACATCAAAATTGCTGAATTTAAAGGTTAAAAATCCGAATTTTGCATTTTTCAGACAAATTTAGACATGTATATGACAATAATTTAATAAGAAATTGACAAAAAAGCTTTGTAAAATGGGCAAAAAATTTGACAAGTACCCGGCCAAAAATAAATCTCCGTGTAACCAAAAAAACAAATACACAATAAGCATCTTTCTGAAAAAAATTAACAAATTATAAAAAAATAACAAGCCAATTTAAAATAAAATATAGAAAAAAGATAATTATCTGATTTTTTATGTCAATTTAGTGTATAATTTAATTTAATTTTTCTAGTTTGCTCCTTATCTAATTGGACCAATCTAATTGATTTGTATTAAAAAAATCTGGAATAACAAAAAGAAGCGGGGTAAAATGATGAAAAAAAATATCTCCAAACCTGATTTTACTAAGGCATTCAAAATATTTTTAAGTTTTGGTACTTTATCTCTGGCCATTTCTGGAATTACTTTGATTGGAATAAAAAATCGCGATAAAACCGAGCACTTTAATGTACCAATAACCCATTCAGACCAGCAAACTGAAAAACTTTTAGATCAAATCAACTATTTATCAATAGGTGATTCAATTTCTGCTGGTTTTAATTGGGATTATTCTGTTGACCTCCGCGGAAAAATTGATGAAAATAACAAAATTAATGGTCTATCATATCCTGCTTTTTTTGCTAGTTTTATTCAAAAAATAAAACCAAATGCACTTAAATCCTTTGATAATTTGGCTTTGTCTTGAACAACAATTAGCGATTGACTTTATTTACTTAATCCTGAAAATCAATTCTATAAAAATTCTGATAAGACGCATTTTAATTTTAATTATCATTTAGACAAAAAATTAGACTCACCATATGGTCAGCAAATTCGTGACGTTTTTGGTGATTTTAATTTAAATAGCTACCCAAAACTATATCAAAAAATTAAAAATTCTAATTTGCTAACTCTTTCATTAGGTGCAAATGATTTAATGGAATCCATTGATTTTCGCACGATTGCTAAGCCGATGCAAAAACTTGCTTCAAAAGGTGAAGCAAGTTTTGAATTTACCCAAAACATTGAAATTGCAAACCAAAAAATTTACAGAAATTTACAATTACTAATTCATCGTTTGCGAGAAATCAATCCTGATTTACAAATAGTTTTAGTTGGCTATAATTCTTTGTCTTCAAAAATTATTAAATTTTTTGAAAAAATGCTCACAAACGAAATTGGCGTTCCAGAAAATTATGCTGATTCAGTAATAAAACGTTTGAATTCAACAATCAAAAAAGCCGCAAAAACCCAAAAAGTAAACTATGTTGATTTATACAACGAATCAATTTGACAAGAAAAAAGTTCTGAATTTAGTACAAATGACTTAGATATTCACCCATCAACTAAGGGTTATAAAAAAATGGCCCAGGATTTATTGTTTAAATTAGCTTTTGAACAAAACCTAGAATTCAAAAACGAAGCCAATACTAAATTAAACTGAGACGAAAATTATGTCCAAAAAGACGCTAATTATTACCGTCGAATTCTAAATTTAGGTCAAAATTCAAAAATTTTGAAGGCTTTAACAGTTGACAATTCACCTGAAAAATTTATTTCAGAAAATTCTGAAATTGAAGAATTAACAACTAAAAATGTTAAAAAAGCAACAAAATCACCGATAGAAAATTTTATAAACGTTATACTAAATAATAATTTTGGTGCGTTTTTAAGCCGTTTTGTTCAGTTAGCTGTTCAAAATAATTCAAGCGTACAAAAAGTTTTGACTGATTTTTGACAACAAAACCAAAATTCAGGGGCTTCTTTCTCCGAAATTTTGCAAAAAATTTACTCAAGTGGATTTTTTAGCAAAATTATCAACCGTTTTCAGACTTATGTTCAAGATGTAACTAATAACAAAAATTGAGAAAAAGCAACAATTTCTGGCCTTGTTAATTATATTTTTGCTGATTTTGACGAAAAACAAATAATTGATGTTTTAAATACTGTTGTAACTTCTGAATTTGCAGATAAAAATCCTGAAAAAATTAAAGAATTAATTTTTTCATCCATTTTTGGCCAAACAATAATCCAAGATTTGCTAATAAATAACATTATCAAAATCGACCTTAAAAATAAAGAAGACTTAAAAGTTGTCTTTACTTTTGACTCAATAAGAAAATTATTTTCTAAAATAATTACTGACTACCATCTTCGCTCAAGTGAATATAAGAATTCACAGAATTTTCACGAAATAATTCGAACTTATTTAGAAAATCCTGATAATGACAATGATAATGTCATTTTTATTCGAAATTTTATCTCTGAAACACTAAAACATCATGAATCTGTTAAATTATTAGTATCGATTATTAACGATAATTTTGAGTTTAATTTGAACGAGGCAGATCAGAGTGCGATTGTTAATCTTTTAGTTTCAATTGCCGATGTTGTTGTTCGCACTAATGTTTGGGCTAAATTAAATGATCAATCAGCCAAAAATTTCTTAGGTGTAATTAAAGGAATCAAAACTACTGATATTGCTGAAAATATTGCTTCAATTTTTTCAGAGCAAATTTACACAAATTATTCATCTTTTTTAAAGATTCCAAAAATTTACTTGATTTATTTCACGAACTTCTAAGTTTTGATTTGAGCCAAAACCAAATTGATTCACTAAAAAAATTACTCAATAAATTCTACCCAATTTTAACAAAATTTGACATAACTAATTTTATTGATGATTCAGACCCTAATTATGCTAGTTTTTCATTCTTTTTTGACTCAGCTAAAGATTTTTTGGCTTCAAATTCATTTAAACCACTTGCTGACATTGTAAATCAAGCAATTAACGATTTTTTAGTAAATAAAAGCACATATCAGCAAATTGACAGCTTAAATCGTTTTGGTTTTCAGTTTTTAGCTAATAATTTGCCAAAACTTGAGGAAAATATCTACGAATTTATCGCTAGAAATGTAGAAAACGGGGATTTTTTAACCAATCTTACTAGTTTAATTTCAAATTCATTAAGTTCACAAGGATTAAATGAAAAATCAATCGAGACTTTTACATCAATAATTAAACTAATTTTCCAAGATTTTCGAGATAAATATCTACTTTGAAAAGAAGACCAAACAAGCCCAACTGATAATTTAATTTTTACCTTTGTAAAGGCCGCTTTAGAAAATTTTAAAGCTTTTACTAAGGAAAATTTTGACGAATATAATTCAGTAAAATTGCGTTTTGAAGAAGCTGAAAAACAACAAAAAGCAGTTGAAATTGCACAATATTCTCACAAAATGGCTTCACTTGATGAAACATTATCCTTTCAAAATTTTTCATCATACTTTTTAAATAATTTTTTTAGTCAAGAAACAATTTACAAACTTTTAAAAAATCTTGCAAGTCTTGATTTTAAAAATAAAATCTCAGATGATAATTTAGTTTTATTTTTCAAAAATCTTTTTGGACAATCATTTTTACACAAACAACTTCTTGAAAAATTAAACCAAAATAGTTTTTTTAGCAAGCCTAAAATCAAAAATTCACTTTTAAGCATTTTAACAAACTTTTTTGAATCAAAGGAAGTTGAGAAATTACTTTCAGAACTTATTAAGTATTTTTTTGACCAAAAGAAATTTGACTCACACCCAAACTTTAATTCACTAGTTGAAAATTTTCTCAAAGAAAACACCCCACTAATTGAGGAAGTTTTTGGACTTTTTTTAGGAGACTCTTCAACTTGAAATTCAATTTCTGAATTTTTAAAAATAATTTTGCAAGAATATAACTTAAAATTGTCAGAAAAATCAGTTCAGACAATTTTGGATTTAGTTCGTGATATTTTTTCAAAATTAAGAGATTCAACTTTAGATTTTAATGATCAAACAAAAACTCGTTCCACACTAATAATAAAAGCATTAATTTCAATCATATTTGATGCAATTTCAGGTAATTCTACCCCTAAAAAATCAGTTATTGAGACTTTATTTGACAGTTTTAGTGTGGATATTGCGAATAATTATTATTCAACAGACCAAACAAATACTTTAGATAATAAAGAAAATCAAGGAAAAATTTCACAAGATAGTATTTCAACTTTGATTTCTGAAATTATTAGTAGCGATCCAATTTCTGAACAAATTCGTGCAGGTCTAAAAAATGTTCCGTCATACTATCTTGACAATATTCTTCCAATTTTTGATTGATTTTTAAAATCGGATGAAATAAAAGATTTGTTTAATTCCTACTTTAAAATAGTAGCAAAAGCACAAATCCAAAAACCATTAGATAATTTTTCATTAATTAAAACATTATTTGAAAAACAATATTTTAATAAAATTATTGGTGATTTTATTGTTAAATTAGACGAAAAAAATGAGACTTTAATTGATAATTTTGGAAAACTAGCGGGAAAAATATTTGAAACTCAATTCGAAAAAACTGAATTTCAGCCACTTTTTAAATTAGTTAAAGAAATAATACAGAACAATATTGATAATTTTTACAAAAATGAAAGTGATCCAAAGGAACTTTTCATTCCAGAAGCCGCCACTGTTAATGTAAGTCAGGATTTTTCCGAACCACTAGCAAATACTCAACTTTTTAATGATACTAGCAGCACTGATGAATCCCAAAATTCTTCAGTATCACCAACTTCTAGTGAAATAACCTCGCTCAATTCCGAGGCAAATTATACAAAAGAAAATGCATTACTTACAAAGTTTATTTCAATTTTAGGCAAGTTCACTAGCGGTGATTTTTCAGTTTCAGATTTAAATTTGCTTTTAGAATCTGAAATTGCAAAAGAAGAATTTATTGTTGAACTTATTAAACAAGTTGCATCAGTTTATAATAAAATTCAAGAGTCTGATAAAAATGATCTTTGAAAAGTTATAACTAAAATTTTTCAATCTAAGTTTTTTAAAGAAAAAATTAATTCCTTAGCTATTGGTGATGTAAGTAGTTTTTCACTGTTTGCCAATTTGTCAGAAGCAAAAAGACAGGAAATTGAGCCATTACTCAAAGAATTGTTATTGCAATTTTTACCAAATTCTGCAAATAAAGTTTTAATTTTTAGACTTTTGAACTATATAAATAAAAATCAAATGATTTTTAAAGATGTAAAAACTTTTTCTTCTCTTTTGGCTAATTTTCTAAATGATAAACCATCAACCCAAAACAACCAAAGTCAGGACCAATCTGAAGTACAAAATAATAGTGAATTTTTAAAATCATATTTATGATACGCGGTGCATTTTTTAGTAAAAAATGACAAATTTTCTGATTTAGTGATTGACGTAATTGCTTCATATTTAAAGCTAAATTTAGATGATAATAAGGATTATAGTTCTAAAATTGAAAATCCAAGAGACATACTAAAAAAATTTTTAACAGAATTTATTGGCCTAGGTCTTGAAAATCCGCTTATTTCTGGCATTTTGGATCAAATTGTTGATTCAATTAAAAATTCAGACACTAGCCAACAAGCAAAAAGTTTTTTTGAAACCTTGTTTAATAAATTAGACCTTTCAAAAGTTCTCAATCTTGATTTAGTTGTCAAAATTGAACCAAAAATTGGCGATTCTACTCAACCAACCTCGCAAACAGAAACACAAAACTTGATAAATGAGACAAATTTATCAATAAAAACACCAAAAGGACGAAAAATATCGACACAGTTGTTTGCCGAATTTTTTGATACACTTTTCCTCACCTCACCAAAATGAAATTCCGCAAATAAAGATAGCAACTCTCCAATTCTCAATGAATTAAATAACATAAAATACACCGGAATTTCATTGAAGGAAGTTTTTGGATCTAGTGGAAATGGTGGATCTAGTGGAAATGGTGAATCTGGTGGAAAAGATTCTCAATTAGACGCAATTTCAAAGTTATTTCACAAAATATGGTATTCTGAAAAAACAAAGGCAAAAATATCAATTGATAACTTTAAGAACACTCCAAAAGGAAGATTTCTTTATAGATTAGTGTTAATTCTTCTTTTTTACACATATGAATCAAGAATTTCTCAGCAATGATCTTGAATTCGATCTTCAGCATTTTACGGTGGTCTTTTGTCTTCCTATACTGCATCTGAAGTAATCCGTGCATCGTTACAAAGTGGCGAACAATCTGATAAAAACAATACAAAAGATGATGATTATAAAACTTTCATCGACAAAATAATAGGTAATCCTGCCAAATCCACAAGTTGGTGAGGAACAACTTGATATAAATCTTCCGATGTAAAATTAAATGATATGCTAACAATGATTTATTATAATTTAGAAGGTAATCGATTTTCTCATGATACCGGGCAACCTAAATTAAGAGACCAAGTTTTACAACAAATTCATGATGGAACTTATCCTGAAAATTATGAAAATCCAACTAAACCAAGATAAATTTTGTTTGATTTATAGTTAATTTTAGGCAATAAATAATTCATCTTTTAGTTAATTTGGATGAATTGATTCTTAATTAATCAAGATTTTGCTAGCTAGTGTTTTGCAACTTTTAAGCACTCGACTCATAAATTCTTCCTATGATAAAAGTAATTATTTTAAAAATTTAAAAAAATTTTATTATAAAAAAGTTTCTTTATTTACTTATTTAAGGAATTCCTTTCTTTTTTTTTTTTTTTTTGTTAAAATTTTTTATAGAATACATAGGAGGAAAGGTGACGAAAAGTACAATCACTAAAAAATTACTAACTAAAAAAAATATTTTTCTTTTAGGTCTAAGCACTCTTGCTGGTGGAGCGATTATTGCCGTTCCGCTAGTTGTTTTTGCAAATTTAGAACTAAAAAACCCGCGAATTGATGTGCAAAACCAAGCAAAATCAATTTCTTTCATTAGTATAAAGGATAAATATTTAAATGCTAATTCAGACTATTTAGATCTAAAAAAGAAACTTTTGAACGACGATAATACCAAAAAAACTGACATTGATTTAACAGATTTTTTTGATTTTTACCAGACAAATAACTCTAGCATTCCCGTTAATTTTTCAACCGATCATAATTGAAAACCTTTCAAACTAGAAATTTTTGATATCAAACCTGATGATAATGAGCAAACATTTGAGGTTTTTTGGCGAGTTTCACAAAAATTAGCCGATGGTAAAACAGCAACTTCTGACTTATTTAAACAAAAAGTTGCCTATAATTTTGTTCCAGATTATTCACTTTCTAATTTTTCAACTTATTCAGAAGAAAAGCTCAAGAAATTAAGACCTTACACAAATAGTGAGGTTAATTTTTCATTTAAAAAAGAATTAACAAAGTTAATTTCAGTTGAAGATTTTCAAAAAGAAGTTAATAGCGCAAAAAACGACACTGAAGCTAGAGAAATTATTAGCAAATATTTCAACCTTGATGAGACAATTTCACAAATTTTTAGTAATAAAAGCTTTTACTTTGAGTCTGACAGTGGTATTCAAAAACCTCGCTATGATATAAATTTGGTAAAAGATCAAATTATAACTGATCGATATTTAGTAAAAACAGCAGCGCCTGGGATTTATAAATTGACCTTTGTTGCCCAGTTTTCTTCTGATTTTTCAAAGGAAATTGCCGCTGATTTTAACAAAGATTCCAAATTTTTCCTTACTACTCAACTCAATTTAAGTAATTCTTTCCTTGATAAGTCAATTAGTGATGATATTGTTTTAAGTGAATTTTCTGACAGTGATTATTTTGCAATAAATAATTTTAGTCAAAATAATTCAACTTTAGTTACAGGATGAGATTTTCTAAATTATTATAATAATGAAATTTTTGCAACCAAAGAAAAACGTGCCGATTTTCTTAATTCACTTATTGGAAAAATTGTAAAAACACCACTAATATCAAAAATTAGATTCCAAAACAATCTAGCAAATTTAAATTTTAACCAAATTTCAAAATTTTTAGATCTTCAAATAAAACTAGACACTGATCAAGTTAATCTAGATTTTAAAGATAACAATGTTGTTGCCCAAATTAATGGTGATATTGTTATAAAAGATAAAAGAAATGATAAAATTGTCGCTACAAAAAAATTTTCTCAAAGTATTAAAAATTTTGAAATATTAGCTCAAAATGATCCTGATTTTGCAGCTTTAGTTGACAAAAGCGGTTTGGTTATTGAACCAAAAACCCAAGCGCCAACAAATCCAATAGGAATTCCAAAAGAGGAATTATTGGCACTAATTCAGACAAATAATTTCGATAAATTAAAAAAAGTTCTTCAAAATTCTCGTTATTATGGTTTTAGATTTGACGAAACTCAACTAAAATCAATGGTTGACAGTTATAATTTACCAACTGTTGAAGACTTAATTAAAAATTCAAATGTTGATGATGCCGCCTCAAAAGGTATAACATCAATTTATTCTAATTATTTTAATAGTGACGAGAAAATTTCACAATTTTTGTCATTTTTATCAAAACAAGATGTTAGTTTTGTTGCAAAATATTGGTTTGATTATCTTAAACATTTTGGATTAATAGATTCTAAAACAAACTGACCAGAAGATTCTAATAGTAATGAATTATTTAAAAAATTAAGTGGAATTACAATTAAGCCTACAAAACAACCACGCGGTCAAATTGATGAAGAAGGTGAGCTAAAAGTTTGACTTTTTTCATTTAACTATGGCTTTTTAGATTTAAACAAACCTCTTCAAAATGGTTTTTATATCAGTGATGAGCTTAAAAATACTCTTAATTTGATGAAAACAAATTCATCTTTTAGTCCTGAATATTTTATAAAACAGATCGAATTACAATTACAATCAAATCAAATCACTCAACCTAATTTTTCAAGCACAGAAGGTAAAAATAATATTGAAAATCTAACTGATTTTCTTGCAGCTTTTTATTCATTAGCTTATTCAAAACAAAAGAGTCAAAAACTTTTTACTGGTAATTTTGGTAAGGATTTTAATTACAAAATTCAATTTAGCCTGGAACCTAATTTAACAAATGTTGATGCTTTAGAAAAACCAAAAGACGAAAATTTAAAAATAAAATATTGATATAATATCGGTCCAGTTGATAAAAACGGTGATCTAGCTAGCGTTATTTATCAAACAAAAAAATCAGAAATTGAACTAAAAATCAATCCTGATAACAAACTTTTAAGTGATGAGGTTGATAAATTAGATGAAATTGCCTCAACTTTTTCACCAAATTCACATATAGTTTTCTTAAATAAACAAGATCTTGAGGATTTTAAAAACCAAATTAAAGTTGCCACCTCAAAATCAAAGGAAAACGAACCAGTATCTGTTGATAAAGAAGTAGAAAAACTACCTTTTACTAGTTATTTAACCTTTGAACACAAAGATTTAGATTTAGGCTATGCAATAAAAGCAAAACAAAATCAAACACAAGGCGCAGCAGATGCAACAACAATGCAAACTACTACCGACGGTGAAATTAGCGGTGTATTTGAGAAAATTACTAACCTAGGAAACCAAGTTCAATATAATTTATTTTTATATCTTTATGATAAAAAAAATCCTCAAAATTTCTCAAGTCAACCTATCCGCGTTATTATCATGCAGCATACAACTTCTCTATTATTAAAATAATAAGATTTTAAAGGAAATTATTATGAAGAAGCTTAAATTAAATCATATAATTTTTGCAATTATAGGAGTCAGTGCGGTCGTTAGTATTTCTGCCAGTGTTCCGTATTTAGTCTCCTTACAGTCAAAAAATTATAATTCAAAATTATCGCAATTTGATGACAAATTAGCTAATGCTACAAATCTAAATGTTAATTCCGAATTTAACACAACCGAATTTGACAGCTTAGTTGCTAATTTAAAACTAAAGTCAAAATTTGCTAAAAAATTAAGTGCATCTGATGCACTAAATTTGCATTTTGATAAAGCATATAATTTTGACTTAAATAATGCAATTGACTTTAGTCAAATTAGTCAAAAATATCCAGACCTAAATTTCAGGTTGGTTATTCCAAGAAGTCAATCTGAAGTAAAAATTGAGTCAAATAAAATAAAAAACCTTGCTGTTAATATTTCAAATTCTAGCAAAAGTATAAATTATACTGCAAGTTTTGATTTAGATTTTTCAGATCAAGATAAAGCCTTGAATTTTTCAGCCCAAAATTTAAGCGCATCAATTAGTCTTTTAAATCAAGATTTTTTAGAAGGAAAAACCGCAACTGAAATTGCTATTTTGTTTTATAATGAATTTAAGGAAAATTTTGAAAAAACAAAAAATTCAAGTTCAGCACTTTTTGCAACATTTTCTAAATTTGGTGGAATTTCCTTTAGTATAAATTCTGAACCGGTTTTTGTTTTTCCTTCCAATTTTGAAATAAAACCTGATTTACAAGATGAAAAATTAATGTTCACAAACATTGATGATGTTAATAATAAAATTGATTTAGCGTTAAGTTTAGTTGATAAAAAAACACAGAAAAGTAGCAAATTAACACTTAATTTTGTTGATGTACCTAAAAAGACTGATCAAAAAAAATCTTCTGAACTTTTAAAAATTTTTAAGAAAAATTATAAATTTAACTCAGCAATTTCTAAACATTTAGCACAAAACAATCTTAGTGTGTCAGAATATTTTGCTCAAAATCCTCAAAGTTTAAATCTTGAGCAGTTTAGTTCTTGATTTACTTCGAATGCAAGTTCAACTGAAACTGAAAATGAGAATAAAATATTTCTAGAAGAAATTAAAGATTTAATCCCTAATTTTAGCCCAAAAAGTGTCACTTTTTCAGTAAAAGAAAACAAAAATAATACTAAAAATTCTAATATTGTCAATGTTGGACTAAATATTGAAGGTAATTTTAGTGATGGAACCTTACTTCCTTTAGGTCTAAAACTTGGTGAAGATAATACTTATACCTTCAATTTTGAACTAGAATTTGATGCAAACAAAGAAATTTATGGTGCACATTTTGCAAACGCAATTGAGAGTTTTGACAAGCAAGGATCAGAAAATATTGACAATTTAAGCTTTGAAATCAAGAAAGATTTACCAATTACGGTTTTTGCTTCAACAATTGATGATAAAATCCAACCTTTCTTAAATAAGCCTTATGATATAAAAAATATAACAACCCAATTAGCCCCTTTTTTCGAGGCTCTTAATTTTTTTGCAACAAAAAGTAATAAAGTTAATCAGACTCAAATAACTCCAAATCCTGGTCAGACCACTGATCAGGCTACTGAACAAATCACTGAAAGTTCAGAAGCTTCTATGGCTGTTCCTGCAAATGTTAGCGCTTTAGCGACCTTATTCCAAGAAGCAACTGATACAAGTTCTTCTTCAAGTTCAGATTCAGCTCCTTCGCCAAGCCCAGGAATATCTTCTGTTCCAAGTTCAGAGCCAACTCCTCCAGCTCCAACTCCTTCAGCCCCAAATCCAGATACAACTACTTCCCCAAGTCAACAATCCTTATTAGGCGATTATCTAAGAAAACTTTTTGAAAACCTTGAAAAATCCGATTTTCCTGAAGGCACTTCTGTCTCTATTTCTGCAAATCATAAAGATGAGACCTATCAAATTAATCTTAAAATTAAAACTCCTAACGGAATTGAAAGAAATTTAACAGTTGAAGTCGATAATGTAAATAAAGAAAATAAACTTTATAAATCTTTTTCTGATAGCGTAAAAACTCACTTATTTTTAGATTGAAAAACTAATGTTGAAACAGAAGAACAATCTTTAAATGGTCAAAAACAACAAGTTGTAAAATCAATTTCAGCTATTAATAATCCAAATTTTAGGTTTAAGGTAAATTCGGCTCCTTCAAAAATATCAAAAGAAAAAGTTTATGTTGATGAACAAGAACGAGGTATTTATCTAGCAGAAGGCGGGATTTCTTTGGAGAATGATTTAAACAGTGACACTGGTCTAAAATTAGAAGACGGCACTTCCTTCTTTTACGCTTTTAAACCAAGTAAATTACCTAAGATGAATGCACTCCAATATTTTTTACTAAAAACAGGTGAAGAAGAAAAAGATTTTAACTTACTCATTGAACAGGTATGAAACTCCCAGGGCGTTTTTAAAATAGGCGCTGATTTTGCCTCACCGACTAAAGGTTTTGATCGGTACAAAACAGATGGGTTTCAAATAACATATGATGGTGTAGTTATTGTGGTTGACCTAACTAAACAGGATTGATATCAGCAAGGAAAATATCCGGAGACTGGGGTGTGAATCCAACCAAAAAATCCTCTCTCAGATTCTCATGATTTTCTTAACAATCCCGCTGCCACTATTATTTTAGGTGTGGATGTTCGAAAAAAAGCTGACAATAAATTAGTTATGAATATTAACTTTTATTCTAGTGAATCTGATGATGCTAAAAAACCGAGATTTACCTGAAGTCGCGAAATACCAGAAGGTGCAAAATTAAATTTTAAAAAAGGCTTTACTTTTGGAACCGCTAAATCACAATTTCAAAAACAAATTGACGAACAATTAGAAAAACTACCAATTTCAAGATCTGAAACTGGAATCACCTTTAAAGGTTTTGTTTTATTTGACACACCTCAAACTGAAGAAGAATATAATAAACTTTTTGAAAAATTTAGATCTGAATATGTCTAATCATAAATTTTAATCATAAAAAATCCTCGTTTTTACGAGGTTTTTTTATGATTAACCATCAAATTTAAGTCAAAACTAAAAAATCCCTAGTTTCCCAGTTTGATCAGATAATCTTAAAGAATTGTCCGGTTTTGAGCGCTTTCTTAACTTTTTTTGCAAAAGCTAATTAACTATTTTAAAACACTAGCAAAAATCAATTTATGGACTAAATAACTAAAATCATAAAAAAAAATACAACTACTATTTAAACTCAATGTAAAAAGAAAACTCGTTTTTACTTACATCGAGCCTAAAAAACATATGAAGTTTTGAAAGAACAATAACCAAAAGCCCTAAATTTTAAGATTTCTAAACGGGTAAATTTAAGGCATTCCATTATATTTAAAAACATAATGGATAATTCGCATTTTCTGATTTTTTTATGGTAAAAACATAATAAGTCCCCTTAATTCAATACAAAATTTATTAATTCATTCTTAGTTAGACTAATTATAACATAATTTTTTCTTAGGCCAAGCTAAATAAGTAGAAAAATCTCAGACAATTAGTTTTTTACCTATGATTTTGATTGCACCACTTTTGTTAATTTTTTCTAGCATGTTCATTTTAAAAAATTTGGACAAATAATTTACCTCATATAATAGCTTGGAGTTTTTATATGATAAGCAACTTTGAGGCCTTTCATAGTTATACCAATCAATAAATTCACTTATTTTTTGATAAGCAATAGCTACATTTTCAAAATTTTCGCCCTCAATATTAAGCAATTCTCATTGAAAAACTGCATAAAAATATTCAATAGGTCTGTTTGCAAGGGCATTGCCTTTTGGTGACATTGATTGTTGGATATTGTTTTGTTTTAAAAAATTAGCAAATTTGTAGTTCGCATATTCCACGCCATGATCTGAATGGAAAAATTTTGGTTTAATATTATACTTTTTGATTGTTTGTTTTACTAAGTTTATAGTTTCTTCTGAAAATCTTGTTTTAGAAATTGAAAAATTGAGCAAGTAATTGGATTTTGTTTCAATAATTGAGTGTAGGTAAAATCATTCGTTGTTAATTTTGATAAATTTAATATCAGCAAATCATTTTTCACCAAAATTTTCTGAGCTAAATTCACCTTTGATATGATCTTCAGTCCAAATTCGTGTAAACTTTTTCTCTTTTGGTGCCGGTTTTCCTTGCTTTTTATAAGCAATTGATTTTAATCCTAAAAATTCGTAGTGTTTTTGAAACACATACGTGCTTACATAATTTCCTGATTTATGTAAATATTATATAGGATGTCGCGGCCTTTTACCTTTCGATATAAATAGAAATTTTCACGAATTCACTCAAGTAAGTCTTCATCATAAATCATTTTCTTTGGTGGTTTTTTCACCCTTATTTTCTCATAAATAGAAGTGCGATTAACGTTAAAAACGCTACAAATTCTAGTGCAATTTTCGATTTTATCTTTATCTTTATCTTTCTCTTGTTCTTGTTTTAATTTTTTGAGCTCCTCAAGAATAATTGCGGGGTCAATTCCGGATCTTTTAAGAACCCTCTCCACTATTTCTTGATAAATTCCACGATCATTTTCGGAAAGATCGTTAATTGTATATTTCTTTTTGGTTTGCGTGGAGATTTGATTTTTTCCACGAGTACTAATTAAACTTTTCATATCATTATTATAAAACTTTTTTTGCCAATTTCTTATCAAATTATTAGCGTATATATGCAACATTCATTCTTTATCCGCTTTTTTACTTTTAGATTTGTTTTTGTAAATTTCTCTAAATTCTTCTGCAAAATCCAAAATTGCATTTTTTAGCCCTTTAGATTCGGCAATTTTAATGTATTTAAATTTGTCTTCAACTGTAAATTTGTATTGTTTCATTTTAACACACCTTTTTGAATGTGTCTGAAATTAATATATTAACTTATTTCTTAGGCCAAGCATTTTTTTTTTTTTGTAAAAGCTTAAATTTAAAATAATAAAAATTAAGATTTTACCGTAAAAAACCGGATTTACCGGTATTTTTGCATATTAATATTCACTAAAAAATGAATTTTTGCCATCAAACAGGGAAACTCGTGACTAAAAAATTTATACTATAACTATTTTAAAAATTCATATTCAAATAAAATAGGAGCAATTTCTTCAAGATAATATTTTTTAAGCTTCTGTTTGATAGCCTCGATATTTCCGTTTAATTCTGGATAATCGTAAATATATTTATTTGATTTTGTGCTGCCTATTAGTGTTTTTGTGTTTAGTTCTTCAATAATTTGGTATAAGCCATATTTAAAATCAGACCGATAATTGCTAGTTTTGCTTGCCGAGTCAAGAATCCTAAACCACAAATTTTCAATTTCTAATTCTTCGTCAGTACGCTGATAATTTTTTAGTGTATTTAGAGCTAATGTTAGTGTTTTATCTAAATTATCAAGGCTTAATTCGTTTAAATAAATTTTGTCTTTATTTCTGGGATCCTCAAGACTTCGAATATGATTTAAATTTGTTAAGGAAACAAAAAATAAATTTTTAAGTAAAAATTGTTTTAGTTCTGTGCGGGTCTCGAGATCTGATAAAAAACGATGAAAGCCATCGCCAGTTTTTGCTAGATAATTTTTTGATCAGTCATTATCGATTGTTTTATAAATAGCGGTGCTAAAAGCAAGAAGACCGACAAGAAAATTATTTTTGTTAATTCAAAACCCATTTTCATTGTAAGCTTTAGCTCGTATTAAAGCACTTGAGGCAAAATGAAGTGAAAAACTTGTTGTTTGAATATAACCGATAAAATTTGGATCATCTAAATTTCTCGGCACTCCTCTTAGACTTTTTCCTGATTTTTTTGTAAAAAGTCCGTTATAATCACATGCAAGTCCCAAATCTGGGTCTACCTTTTGGGGATCTGATTTTTTGTATTTATAAATACTTTGGCTAAGTAAGGTATGAACTTTTTTTATTTTTGCTTTATTAATATAAATAAGTTCGTCAGTTATTGTATCAATGTCAAATACCTCAACTTCGATTTGGACAAAGTCTTCTTTTTCAAATTTTCACCAAATACAAGAGACAAAATCTTGACCTGCGTGAAAATGTTTTCTGTTAAAACCAAACCTACCACCAATTTTTCGACTAACAGCATTTTGTCATTTAAAATATTTTACTGGACTAAAGACAATAAGAGCATCACCACTTTGTCGAATATAATATTTAAAAGCCGATCAAATAAAATAATTTGCAAGTTCATTAAATTCACTACGTTTGAGTTTGCTCTCTTCTTTGATTTTTTGAACCACATAATAGTTTTTTCAACTTTCACGGGATTCTTTTGCTGTTTTAATTTTTTGCTGTTCTAATGAAGTTGGCTCAACATAAGGCGGATTTTCAAAAACAATTATTGAACATTTAGGATTATTAATATATTTCAGTAGTGTTTCATTTTTAATATATTCTTCGCCGAGGGCATTAGCTCCATTTACAAAACCTTGCTGAAAAGTGTTATCATTTTCAATTGGAGGAATGATATGTCTTACTTTATCTCCTAATAGTTCAACTAAAACTTTATACTCATAGTACTCGTAAGTCGAGACAATAACATGCGATAATTCTTCGTCTGTTAGTCATTTTTCTAAATTTCCTGTGCCAGCACAGCGATCTAAAATTATATAGTCATTTCCTTCAGGAACCTCAGAAATTGCCGCTCTGAGTAATTCATAAGCTTTAATTACATAGGGTTTTGGCGTATAAAAGGCTCCTAAATTTTTTTGCTGGATTTTTGTATTTAACTGATCCATTAAGTATTCAAAACGAACATTTGAATCTTTTTTATAAGGATTTATATATTTAGCAAAAATATTAGGATCACGAATTTCACCTAGTGTTCTAGTTTTTCCGGTATTATCACCGATAAAATCTTGTTTAGTTTTTCCAGGATTTTCGCTAAAAAATTTATTAGCTCATCCCACTATACAGTTTTCATCGATATTTATTTTTGTGTAGTGTTTTTCTTTGAGCAGAGCTATTAATTCTTCTTGATGTGCATGCAAATTTAGATTTAATTTTTTTGGTTGTTTATCTGTATGAAAGTCAGAATTATTAATGCTTGCAGCACCGATATAGACTTTTTCAATGTGGTCTAAAAAGTCGCTGGAATTATAAATATATGCTTGTTTTTTACTAAATGTACTAAATGAAATTAAAAGAATATTCTTAGGAACCGGAATTCCTTTAATTCTCATTCTTGATAAATATTTTATTGTCTGAAATAAAACGGCATTTAAATTATTAATTTTTACCTTAAATTCCAGAATATTTCCGTTAATAATTCCGTCTGTATAATTATTTTGGATTTGATCAATTGAAAGATTTTTATCAACTCTTGGAAGATATGTTTTATAAAATTCTAATTGAAGAGCAAGTTCACCTTGCTCTCTCTCTCTCTCTCTCTCTCTCTTAAAATGTCTTTGGTATTTTCCATAAGTTCCTTAATTATAAATATGTTTTTTTATTTTTAATATTAAAAAAATGAAATGTTTCAAGACCATTAATTGTGATCATCTATTTTACCATTTAGATTTTTTCATGAGTGTTCATAATTTTGTGTTTTAAATTTTTATGGATTTTTCAAATAGAAATCTAATTTAATTTTAAATTATTTAACCTATTAGGGAAAGAAATTTCTAATTGTTTTTTAATTATGTCTCAATTTCCTACTTGTTTTTGTCATTTTTTAGATGCATTTTGGAGCGTTAAATAAGTTATTTTTGAAAGGTCATCCACACTTTGAATTTCGCCATTTGTTTCTGTATTTTGCCTAATTAATTTAATCACTGATTTAATTGGATTTGTTGTATAAATTGCTTGCCTCAATTCATTTGGATATTTAAAAAATGTCGTTAATTCAGCGAAATTTTCATACCATGACTTGATAATTGAAGGATATTTTTGCTCTCATTTTTTCGCAAATTCATTAAGATTTTGCATTGCAGATTCTTGATTAGTCGCCTGATAAATACTTTTCATATCAGAGGCAAAGTCTTTTTTGTCCTTGTAAGAAACTTTTAAAAGCGAGTTTCTAACTTGCTGAACAACACATTTTTGAATATCTGTTTGCGGGAAAACTGCTTCAATTGCTTGACTAATTCCGCTTAGATTATCGCTAGGAATTATTAGGACATCTTCCAGCCCGCGAGTTTTTAGTTCGCTAAGAATATCAAGTCAATTACTTGCTGATTCGCTATTTTTAATCCAAAATCCTAGTGCTTTTTTATAGCCCTGCCAATCAATTGCAAGAATAAGATAAAGTGATTTTTTGACAAAAACACCGTTTTCTTCAACATCAAAAAACATCCCATCGATGTACAAAATTGGATAGAAATTCTCAATTTTTTGCGATTTTCACTTTTCAATTTCAGGTAATACTTTGTCAATAACTGAGGAAATTCAAGCGATACTTACTTCTTTTTCATAGATAATTTTTATTGCGTTAGCAATATTTTGATATGGTAACCCTGATGCAAAAAGCGAAATTACTTGCTCTTCGATATGACCTAAATTTTTGCTTTGGCTGCTTTTTTCATAGTCTAAATGTTGGTTTAATTCCACTTTTGATAGTTCTTGAATAAAAGCTTCAAACATATGCGAAATTTTGTTGCGAGAATCTTCTTTTTTGTATTCTTCAGAATCAACGTATTTTTTAGCAAATTTTTCAATTTCTAACTCAAATGGGGATAATTGTTTTTGCTTTTTTTTCATATTTTAGTCCCTTATGATAAATTTTATCAAAACAGATTTACCTTAAAACACAAAATATTTAATATTCCCAATTTTTCGATAAATCAGATAATTATAGAGAAAATTCGATTATTAATTTATTTATTTATTATACATTATTTATGGTTATTTTTCTAACTTTTTTAGCGTTTCCAGCTTACTTTTTTACTTTTTTTGAATTGTCCAAGAATTATTTTGAAAGATAAAATGGATCTAAACTAGAAATAATAAAAAATGGCTGATTTATCGCCTTGTTTTCAGAATCATTAGCTCATACTTTTAAAAATGGCATCATAGCCCAAAGGTTTTATAAAATATACAGTTGCTAAAAAAGCAAGTTGAACAATATGGGGAAAAGAAGAAATCAATAAAAATCTTTTAAATTCAAGATCAACTATTATAGTGGCTCTAAAAAATTCAATGCCTAATCAAAATATGAATAAAAGTAAACCATAATCAATGACAAAGTATATAAAATGGATAAAAAGAAAAACTTTTCAGTATTTTTCATCAATTTTTAATGTTTGATGTTGACTATTAAATAAAAAAACTTGCAAAACTATTTGGGCATAATATCTAGAAAAAATTCTACCAGGAATAAATATGTTAACTCTACTTTCAAATGTTGCGAGAATATTTTTTATTATTTTGTTAGGATCATTTTTATCAGTTTTACTTACCCCAGATCTAAAGTAAGTTACACGCCCTACAGCGAAATTATAATATTTATTATAATCAAGGTCTGTTATAAAATCAAATTTATTTTGCGGGTTTAGACTACCTAATTTTTGTTTTACTTTTTTGGCTAAATAAAAATGGAATACTTTTTGCAGAAAGCCACAAAAATACGTGTATGGAATATAAAAAATTAAATAAGTGCTTATTTCAAAAACCAGTGTAATAAAATAGTTATTAAAAATTTTAAGATATGGTGCTCTTAAAAAATCAATATTAGGACTTAAAATTAATGCTAAAATAACTACAAAAAAAGGTAACGAAAAACTTATCAAGTAAAGCAGTACAAGTAAAAAATAATGCTTTTTTTGCTTATTAGGATTAAATTTAAAAACTAAAAAAGAAAAAAGTCTAAAATACAAAGCATTAGTCAAAAACGGCATTTTTGAAAATTTTTTTGGAATTTTTAGATTTAGAAATTTTTCAACTGTTGATCAAAAATGCATTTTAAATTTCCTTGAATAAAGTAGTGTTAATTTATATAAAAGGTCTAAAAACTATATTGATTTACTTATAATTTGCCTTTTTTAAGTTGCTTAAAACTCAATTAAAGTAATTTTTAGCTTTCAAATAGTCAATATGTTGCTCATGTCTTTGGGTAATAAAAAAGTCTAGGAATAAAAACATAACCCATCCCAGCAAACATTAATGGCATAACAAAAACAACAGTACTTTCAAAAAGTTCTTTATAAAAATCCTCAGTATTTGTCTCTCTTCAAGTAACATATCCAAAAAACAGTCATATAGAGTATCATGAAAATATGAAATGTACTGTTGTAAAAATAAAATAGATAATCAAAAAATATTTTCATTTTTTTTGATTGATTTTTAATTCTGAATTTTCAGAATTAAATAAAAAAATTTGCAACATTATATGAGAATAATATCTGGCTACATAGCCTTCGTGGTATCATCCATAATTCTTTATTGACTTAATAATATTTTCAACACTTTGATCAGAATTATATCAATTCAGTGGTTCAAAGTAACGTGAATAAAGCTCTCTTTTACATGCAAATTTATAATATTTATCATAATCAAAGTTAGTTAAAAAATCGAATTTATTTTCTGGATTTAGTCGACCTAATTTTTGTTTCACTTTTTTTGTTAAATAAAAACGGAATATTTTTTGTAAAAAACTACAAACATATGAATATGGGAAATAAAAAATTAAGTAAGTAATTATTTCAAACAAATGTACTAAAAAATACTTGTTAAAAATTTTCAAATAAAAAAATCTTAAAAAATCACCATTATGACTTAAACTCAGTACTGAAACAAGCACAAAAAAAGGAAAAGGGTAGCTTATCAAGTAAAGTAAAATAAGAAAAAAATAATGCCTTTTTTGCTTGTTGGGGTTAAACCGAAAAACTAAATAATAAAAAAGTCAAAAATACACAAGATTAGATAAAATCGGAATTATTGAAATTTTTTTTGGTATTTTAAGATTTAGAAATTTTTCAACTGTTGATCAAAAATGCATTTTAAATTTCCTTGAATAATGTAGCGCTAATTTATATAAAAAGTCTAAAAACTATATTGATTTATTTATAATTTGCCTTTTTTAGTGTTTAAAATTCAATTAAAGTAATTTTTAACTTTCAAATAGTCGATATGTTACTCACGTCTTTGGATAATAAAAAAGTTGAGGTATAAAAGTAAACCCCATCCCAGCAAACATTAATGCTATAAGAAAAACGACACCACTTTCAAAAAGTTCTTTATAAAGATCTTCAGTATTTGGCTTGCTTCAAAGAAAATATCCCCAAAATAGTCATATAGAGTATCATGAAAATATGAAATGTATTGTTGTAAAAATAAAATAGATTATTAAAAAATATTTTCAGTTTTTTTGATTAATTTTTAATTCTGAACTTTCGGAATTAAACAAAAAAATTTGCAAGATTATATGAGAATAATATCTGGCTACATAGCCATGTTGTCAGTGATAAGTGTGTATTGACTTAATAATATTTTCAACATTTTGATCAGGATTATATCAATTTTGCCGTTCAACATAATGAACATAAAGTTTTCTCTGACACGTAAATTTATAATATTTATCATAATCAAAGTTAGTTAAAAAATCGAATTTATTTTCTGGATTTAGCCCGCCTAATTTTTGTTTGACTTTTTTTGTTAAATAAAAACTGAATATTTTTTGTAAAAAACTACAAACATATGAATACGGGAAGTAAAAAATTAAGTAGGTAATTATTTCAAACAAATGCATTAAAAAATACTTATTAAAAATTTTCAAATAAAAAAATCTTAAAAAATCACCATTGTGACTTAAACTCAGCACTGAAACAATTACAAAAAAAGGAAAAGGGTAACTTATTAAGTAAAGTAAAACAAGAAAAAAATAATGTCTTCTTTTCTTGTTGGGGTTCAACCGAAAAACTAAATAATAAAAAAGTCAAAAATACACAAGATTAGATAAAATCGGGATTATTGAAAATTTCCTTGGTATTTTAAGATTTAGAAATTTTTCAGCTCTTGACCAAAAGTTCATTTTATGAATTATGTAAGGAAATAATTGTTTGGAAAAGATCTATTGTAGCTAATACAATTGCAATTTTGGGGTTTACCCATCTTACCGGTTTTAGGGCAGCGGTTGCTGCTACTTGCACTTCGCTTAATCTACCCATTTGTTTCCATATTTCTCGTCCTGTCAATCCAAGACCAACATACGACGATACTCTGGAAAGAAGGTCAGGTCAATATATTTCTTTAATAGCATCTCAATTTTTGTCATACACAAGAGAATTATAAGCGTTTTTGTATTCAACTGAAAGCCATGTTAAGATCCCGCCTGCAATAGTGCTAGGTATTACAGATGGCCATATTCAGGCTAATGCATAAGCCACTGCAAGACCGTAATTTACTGCAGCAAGCACGGCAGTCTTAATGTGTTCTTGCAAAAGTTTATCCGCAAATTCTTTCATTTTTAAATTGGTAGCGCTCTTAGAAGAAAAGGATTGAGGCTTAACAAGTAAATCTTGATTTTGAATTTTGTTATTTTTTGAATTTTTTGAAGCAAATATTTTTTCTATATTATCGGCGGTAACACCGCCTCTTAGTAATTTTTCCTTAGCAATTTTCTCCAAGTTCAAATTCGGGTTTTGTGAAACTTCATCGATATAATCTTGAAAATCTTTTTCAAATTTTGAAAAATCCTTAATCCGTTCTTCAGTATTTTCGTTAGTAGAAGAAAAGGACTCGGCATTTTTTTGTTTTAAAGCTGAAATTACTTCCAGAGATTCGGATTTTAATGCTTTAGAGAAAGTTATGTCAGATATATTTTTATGATTTTCGACAGTTTTTTCATTAATACTTAATATTAAAAAAGGTAAAGTAGCAACTGTTGTAAAGGTTGTTATTCCAAGGATAATTTTAAATTTGGATAATTTAAGCATTTAAAGCCTCCTTAAATTTGTAGTTAAATAAAATTATACTATAATTATATTAAAAAGGCTGATCAAATTAATACTACTTGTAAACTTTTTACCGTCTACTTTGATTTTCTTATTAAATATTATCATATATATGTTTAAATTTGTCTAAATTTGTATGAAAAATGCAAAATTGGAATTTTTAACCCTTTAAATTCAGCAATTTTGACGTATTTAATTTTGTCTTTAACTGTGAATTTGTATTGTTTCATTTTGGCGCACTTTTTTGAATGTGTCAAAAATTAATATGCTAATTAAAAAAATTAGGCAATAATTTTTTTAATTTTTTCAACAAGATCCTTACTTCGAAAGCCAATTTCATCAAGAATGTGTTCTGCAGGGGCTGACATTCCAAAGGTATCATGACCAAAATTATATTTTGCATGTGCTTTTCAACCAAAAGTAGAAGCTAATTCAAGTGAAATTGCAAAATTTGGATCTCAAATTGGTGTATTTTGTCAATTTGATAGCGATATTAAATTTAGGTCTAACTTTTGAGCGACTTCTTTTGCCAGTCCTAACTCACTACCGGTAGTAATAATTGCTCATTTTGATTTACTTTTTTGAGCTAAGTAGGCTCCAAGTTTGAAATTATCCTTTGATTCAGTAAATGATTTGATATTTTGGCGAGTTAAAATTATTGCACAAGGTTTATCTTTGCTTTCAAGAGCAAGTTCGTAAGCTCCTTTTAGTTCATTTTCATCACCAGGACGATAGACAGCAAAATTAGGAACTGATCTAAGCATTGCAAGTTGTTCAATTGGCTGGTGGGTCGGTCCATCTTCGCCAACCATTAAGGAGTCGTGAGTAAAAATGTAAGTTACTGGCAATTTCATTAATGATGAGAGTCTTAAGGCAGGCTTTAAATAGTCAGCAAAGACAAAAAATGTTGAAACAAAAGGGCGTAAAACTGAATGAAGGGCAATTCCATTTGCAATTGCACTCATTGCAAATTCGCGAACACCAAACATTAAATTTCGACCTTGATAATTTTGGTCACTAAAATAACCATCTGATCCTTTTGCTTTTGTTGAAACTGATAAATCAGCTGATCCACCGATTCAATAAGGAACTTTTTTGGAAATATAGTCAAGAATTAAAGACGATGTTGCCCGGGTTGCCTGATTTTTAGGAAGGTCTAAATCAATTTCCAAATTAATATTTTGCCCTTTTTGTAAAAATTCTTCAAGTTCTGGCGAAATTTTAAAAGCTTCTTTTTTAGCTTGAGTTCTTTTTACAAGTGTTTTTTGCCAATGTTTGCTAATTTCTGGGTCAAGATAAAAATCTTCTTCGTGTTTTCATTTAAGATTTTTCTTTAAATTAACAATATCGCCTCCTAGCGGAGCACCGTGAACTTCGGTAGTGTTTTGTTTAGATGAACCTTGACCAATAACAGTTTTGATTTCAATAAAACTTGGTCTTCGGGAAGCTTTTGCCTTCGAAATTGCTTTTGAGATCAATTTTACATCATCTTTTGGAACTAATTGGTAAAATAAACCTTGAGATTCAATTCGTTGTTTCATATTTTCGCTAAAAACAACGCTTACTGGTGAGTCAAGTTGAATATCATTTGAGTCATACAAAACAATGAAATTTTTAAGTTTTAAATGTCCCGCTAGTGAAAGTGACTCATAGGAAATTCCCTCCTGAAGATCACCATCCCCGCAAATTACATAGGTGTAGTGGTTAATTTCTTTGAATTTTGCATTTAAATGTGACTGAGCAAGAGCCATTCCAACGGCCATTGCAATCCCTTGGCCAAGTGGTCCAGTTGTTGCTTCAACTCCAACAGTGTGACCGTATTCTGGATGTCCAGGTGTTTTTGAATTTTTTTGCCGAAAATTCTCAAGATCTTCTTTTTTTAATAAACCTAAACTATATAAAAGTGCATAATAAAGCGAAGATGCATGACCGGCAGACAAAACAAAACGGTCGCGATTAATTCAGTTTGGATCACTGAGGTCAAAATTTATATGATCACGAAAAAGTGCATAAATCATTTTTGAAGCACTAATTGCAACGCCAGGGTGACCAGAATTTGCTTTATTTATTGCTTCGTTACTGTGAATTCTTAGAGAATTTACACTTAATTCTTCAAGATATTTAAACTTTTTTTTGAATTTATCAACTTTTTCTTTAGATTCCAATTCTGCTGCATTAGTTATTTTAGTGTCGTTATTCATTTTATTGTCCTCCTCTTGAAACGTATTTCCCTTCTTCAGTTGAGACAACGATAATTTCGTCTTCTTTAATAAATAAAGGAACATCAATTTCAAAACCAGTTTCTAATGTTGCTCTTTTTGTTGGATTTGTTGTTGTATTACCTTTTACGGCATCAAATGTTGAGGCAACTTTTAATTCAATTTTTGGCGGAAGTTCAATATCTAAAATTTCATCATTAAATTTACGCAATTTTACCTTAACACCTTCAGATAAAAAATTGAGTTCTCAGGCTATTTTTTCATTATCGATACTAATTTGCTCATAGGTAGAATCATCCATCAAAACACTATTTTGACCTTCATTATATAGAAAAACCATTGTAATTTTGTCAATACGAGCTTTTTGAACTCTTTCACCACCTGAAAATGTCTTAATAGTGGTTGCTCCTGAGCGAAGATTTTTAACTTTTGCTTTTACGTTCGCTTGTCCGCGACCTTGTTTTGAATGTTGTGCTGAAATTACGACAAAAATTTCACCTTCAAATTCAAAGGTGATTCCAGGTCGAAATTCATTAACATTAATCATCTTACCGCCTCCTAAACTTGAAATAATAGCTATTATACCATAAAATTACATTTTAAAAAGCGATTAAATTTAAAAATATAAAGTATATTAAATTTAAAACAGCAAAAACACTATAAAAACAAGTTTAGTAATTTATATGCTTTTTAAGTGTATTTTTTTAAAAAATTTGGTAAGTATAAACCTAACTAGAAAACGGGAAAAAATTGGTCTGTTTGACCGCCTGAGTTTAACAGTTTGATGGCAAAAATTCACTTTTTAGTCAATTAAATTCACAAAAATACCCGTAAATCCGTTTTTTTTTGACACTAAAATATTAAGTTTTATTATTTTAAAATTAACATTCTGCAAAAAAAAAAAAAAAAATGTTTGGTTTAAGAAAAAAATATGCTATAATAAATCTCACTTAAGAATAAATTAATAAATTTTGATATTGAATTAAGGGGGAATTAGTTATGTTTTTGCCATAAAAAAATCAGAAAATGTGAATTATCCATTATGTTTTTAATATAATGGAATGCCTTAAATTTAACCGTTTAGAAATCTATAAATTTAAGGCTTTTAATTATTGTTCTTTCAAAACTTCATATATTTTTTTTAGGCTCAATTTAAATAAAAACGAGTTTTCTATTTGCATTGAGTTTAAATAGTAGTTGTATTTTTTTATGATTTTTGTTGTTTTATCCATAAATTGATTTTTGCCAGTGTTTTAAAATAGGTAATTAACTTTTGTCAAAAAAATTGAAAAAATGCTATAAATTACAAGGTTTTTTTGAGAATATTATGTGTTTAACTAATCCAAATACAAAGTAACGTAAATAAGACACAAAAGATAATACAAACTGTAAGTGTCAAGCAAAAAATCGTTGAAAATGTGATTAATAAAGTCATCAGGGGTTTTTATTGATGTTGGAAAATCAACATACATAAAATTTCAGTCGCATTTGTAAGTAAAATAGATGGCATCTCCTGAAGATTCAATGGTAATATCCAAAACCTTAACGCCATCACGGTCAGAATATCTTTTTAGTGAAAGTTCCATTGCAAGCGGTGTATACATTTTTCGGATTTTCAATCTGTCACTGGATTGTGGATTAAAAACCTTGTTAAATTCTTCGTTTTCAAGTTTGATTTTGTCTTTTTGAGAAAGTCAGCCACCTGGTTTTAAAAGCTTAAAATCAAATGCCTTTTCACCTAAAATTGAAGTATCAATTTTTAAAATTCCAGTAAAACTTTGCTTTGTTACAGTTTCTTTTTTTCTTTTTTCTTCTCATTGTCAGTGGACATTTGTAAAACTAACATGGAATTTTTCATCAATCAATAATTCTTTCAGAGGTCTAACTTCACTAATTCAAGCCTTTGATGAGCCAATGATTTGAACAGGAGTAAGATTGCTAATTTCATTTTTTGAAATTAGAATGTTGTTGCTAGGTTGGTCATTAAAACCTAAATAATCCATTCCTTTATCTAAAATTGAAAAGGCAGTTTTGTAAGCATCTTCTGGTCTAAAATTATCTATGAGATCTTTTGAAACTTCATTGGTGATTTTCCTAATTTCCCTTTTTTTGATTCCTAAGTAAAAAGTAGAAGCAATTGCAATTATTCCGGAAATAACTGCAAAAATGATGCCACCAATCACTAGCTTGTATTTGATAGCAACATAAATACCAGCCGGAGTTAAAATGTATGAAATTAACGAGACAATATCAAGTTTTTTTGCCACTCTTTGTATTTCAGCAAGTTTTTCAAGAGTCTTTGAATGTTTTTTCTTGATAATTTCGTCTAATTTAGGCCGAAATTCCTCTTTTGCCTTGTTTTTATAGTCTTCAAATTTAAAATAATCACTTATTATTTTCATTTTTACTCCTTAGTTAATTTTAAAAGGAATTATCATAAAAATACTCTTTTTTAGTCCGGTTTTTTAGTTATTTTTAAATAAAAACAGCTAAAAAATGCTATAAATTACAAGGTTTTTTGTTTTTTCACTTATAAAGTTAAAGTTTTTTAGACTTTTAAAATGCGGTTTATTATTAGTTTGGCTAACAAAAAATTAGTGGACTAATCAACTTAAATTAATATAAAAAAATAAGACAAATAATCTCAAAAAATCTGAAGAATTAATTTAAGCAAATATTTCTTAGATTTAAAAGGATATTATTTGTCTAAAAGTGTGTTTTTTAAATTTTATATTGTTTGAATTGTAAATTCATTGAGAAATTATGTCTGTTTTTAGGATGCTTTTTTGCAGTGGTTGATTTTTAATAAAAAATTAAAAATCTTTGAATGATACATCTTGGCGATTTTGGTTGCTTGCGCTAAACATTGGGTAGGTTGTTAAATTCATTGAAGATGCAACAATTGAAGAAGGAAAGACAAAAATTTCGGTGTTAAAAGAATTAACATTACTATTATAAAGTCTTCTTGCAGCCGCTAATTCTCTTTCTAAATAGGACGTTTGCTCAATTAATTCTTGATAAATTTTTGATGCTTGCAATTCAGGGTAATTTTCACTTACTGCAATTAGTCTACCAAATAATGAATTGTTTAAATTTTCAATTTCTTGTGCATTTTCTATGTTTGATTTTAAACTTCGTAATCTTGTAATATCGCTTAAAATTGATTTTTCATATTCACGATATGAACGAACTTGGTCAGCTAATTTCAATAAAGTTGCACTACGTTGCTCAAGTTGAACCTCGATTGTACCTGCTGATTCATTGATTAAATTCTGTTGGCGCATAAAATTATTTTTTTGCGAAATGTAATAAATTGGACCAATAAATAAAAATAAAGTCCCCAAAGTTCAAAATGCAACTTTAGCCGCTGTTGAAACAGTCGGTTTTTTGGAGTCATTATCAATTCGAGGCTCAAATCCTTCGATATTTCCAGCATTTTTAGGGTTGTATAAATTTGACATTTTTTTCCTTTAAATATTAATTAAATTACAAATTATACCATATTTTTTTCAAAAACTTCATATTTTTAACTAATCCAAATACAAAGTAACGTAAATAAGACACAAAAGATAATACAAACTGTAAGTGTCGAGCAAAAAATCTTTGAAAATGTGATTAATAAAGTCGTCCGCTGTTTTTATATGTGTTGGAAAATCAACATACATAAAATTTCAGTCACATCTGTAAGTAAAATAAATCGCATCCCCTGAAGATTCAATGGTAACATCCCTAACTTTAACACCATCACGGTCAGAATATCTTTTTAGTGAAAGTTCCATTGCAAGCGGCGTATACATTTTTCTGATTTTAAATCTGTCATTTGATTCCGGATTAAAAACCTCGTTAAATTCCTCGTTTTCAAGTTTGATTTTGTCATTTTGAGAAAATCAGCCCCTTGGTTTTAAAAGTTTAAAATCAAATGCCTTTTCACCTAAAATTGAAGTGTCAATTTTTAAAATTCCAGTAAAACTTTCCCTTATCACAGTTTCTTTATTTCTTCATTCTTTTCATTGTCAGCGGACATTTGTAAAACTAACATGGAATTTTTCATCAATCAATAATTCTTTCAGAGGTCTAACTTCACTAATTCAAGCCTTTGATGAGCCAATTATTTCAACAGGAGTAAGATTGGTAATTTCATTTTTTGAAATTTGAATGTTGTTGCTAGGTTGGTGATTAAAACCTAAATAATCCATTCCTTTATCTAAAATTGAATAGGCAGCTTTGTAAGCAACTTCTGGCTTAAAACTTTCTAGAACGTCTTTTGAAACTTCATCGGTGATTTTCCTAATTTCCCTTTTTTTGACTCCTAAATAAAAAGTAGAAGCAATTGCAACTATTCCCGGAATAACTGCTAAAATGATACCACCAATTCCTAGCTCGTAATTGAGAGCAACAAACATAGCAATCGCAGTTAAAACGAATGAAATTGACGAGACAATATTAAGTGTTTTTGCCACACTTTGTATTCCAGCAAGTTTTTCAAGAGTCTTTGAATGCTTTTTCTTGATAATGTCGTCTAATTTAGGCCGAAATTCCTCTTTTGCCTTGTTTTTATAGTCTTCAAATTTAAAATAATCATTTATTATTTTCATTTTTACTCCTTGGTTCAATTTTAAAAGGAATTATTGTAAAACATTCTTTTTAATCCACTTTTTTAGTTATTTTCCAATAAAAATAGCTAAAAAGTGGCTAAATTAGTGAAAAATTCAGTCAGCTAGTTTTTATATCTATGGTCTTGATTTTACCACTTTTATCAATTTTTGTACTATTTTATTAGTAATTATTGCACTTTTTCCTTTGATTTTACAATAAATATACCATGTAAATTTTCAAAATCCAAAAATATAAAATTTTTTTGCACTTTTGCATTAATAATTTAAAAATTAATAGTATAATATTGTAATTTCAAATTTAAATTAAGGCGTCTGTAAAATCTTATTGCTTTATTTAAATTCTTTGTTTTTCAAAGCAAAAAAATAAAAAACAGACCAAGAAAGGAAAAAAATGTTCAAAAATATAAAAAAAATTGCAAAATTAAGGCTTCTTCCAATAGCTTCTGTGCTGCCAGTTTTTATTGTCTTATCATGCCAACACAATAACCAAACAGCTCCTGAAACTAAAAAAGGTTCCCAATCTAGTCAAGAAGACAAAACTAAACCAGTAAAAATGGATACTCAAAAAGAAAAAACAACAACTAGAAAAACCAATCAAACAATCGACTTTCATTCTGCTCCATTTAATATTCCAAAAAAAGATAATGTCAAAACTCGAACCTTATTATTTCCAGCTGCAAGAAGTGAAAATAGGCTAAATAGTCAAGGTGTTTTCCGTTTCCAATTGCATCACTCACCGGTAAAAGGAGTTACAGGAAAATGAAGTGCCTATGCTAGCGAGGTAAAATCATTAAATGACAATACTTTAGTTGATCCTTTGAAAGTTAAGGTCGCTCGTACAACCGCAATTGAAGGTGATAATATTGAATTTCCGTTAGTTTTTAACTGAGATGAGCAAGATCAAAAACTAGAAAAAGGTAAATTTTACACATTTATTTTCTGAAAAGATGATGGTTCAGAAAAAATTGTTTTTAAACCAGAACATGTTGAAAATAGTAGAGATACTTTTCAAGCAATTGAGTAAAATTTCAAAGTTTTTCAAAATAAAAACCGCATTTTAGCGGTTTTTATTTTTGCAAAAAATAAGGGAAATTAAATATTGAGTCTGACAGTTTGATGGAAAAAATTTGCTTTTAGTGAATAAAAGTATGCAAAAATACCAGTAAATCCGGGTTTTTGATCTAAAATCTTAATTTTTATTATTTTAAAATAAGCCTTTTGCAAAAAAAAAAAAAAAAATGTTTGGTCAAAAATAAAATTATGTTATAATTATCGTCACTAAGAATAAATTAATAAATTTTTAATATTGAATTAAGGAGTAATTAGTTATGTTTTTTGTCTAAAAAAATCAGAAAATGCGAATTTTTCCATTATATTTTTAAATATGATGGTATGCCTTAAATTTAACCGTTTAGAAATCTATAAATTTAGGGCTTTTGGTTATTGTTCTTTCAAAACTTCATATGTTTTTTTAGGCTCGCTGCAAATAAAAACGAGTTTTCTATTTGCATTGAGTTTAAATAGTAGTTGTATTTTTTGATGGTTTTTGCTGTTTTATCCATAAATTGATTTTTGCCAGTGTTTTAAAATAGGTAATTAACTTTTGCCAAAAAAGTTAAAAAAGTGCCCAAAAACTGGACACTTTTTAAGATTATCTCAACAAACTGGCAAACTCGGGAAAACAAGAAAAAATTAAATTATTTTGTTTATTAAAATTAGTGCATTTTCTGCTTGGAATTCAATTGGTTTTTCAATTTGTCCTGATATTAATATGGCATCAAATGGCTTAAAAGGAGCATCATTAATTTTTCCATGACCAGAAATTATAATAATTTCGTACCAAAAAACATCATTTTGGGGGAAAAGTAAAAATTTTTGGTTAATTTTTACTTTTTCAAGGTTAAAAAATTTATTTTTAACTAGTGATTGTTGACTTTTTTTGTTGTCATGAATAATTTTTGGGCTTAATTTTGGATTTATCGCTACCTTTGCAAGTTCAAAATGAAGCTCTCTTTTTTGTCCGTTAGTGTCAAGTCGGTCAAAGTCAAAAATTCGAAAAGTTAAGTCTGAATTTTGCTGAATTTCATAAACAAGGGCACCTTGAGGAATAGAATGAATAAGACCGGCGCTAATATAGGCGAAATCATTTTTTTCAAGATCACAAAAATTACAGTGTTTGTCGATATTTTCGTTGTTAATTTCTGTAATTTTCTCAGCAAAATCATTTGATTTTGCACCAATTATAAAAGGATCATCGCCTTTGTTTAGCACAAGTCAAGCCTCATCTTTGCCAAAAGAATTCAATTTTTTTGCTAATTTATTATCAGGATGAACTTGGAGACTCAGTTTTTGACCAGCATCAATAATTTTATGAAGATTTGGGTAAGTTTTATGTGGATAAAAGCCAAAAAATTTGCGGTTTTGGGCAAAAAATTCGTCTAAATTTTGCCCACTGACACGCGAAATACCGTGTTTTTGTGCTGAAATTAGTCAGAGTTCACCAATTTTTTGGCTAGATTTTAACTGATTTTGTAAATTTTGCCCCGCTCATAAAGTATTTTTTTGGTATGGTTCAACAAAAACAAAATAATCTTTCATTTAGTTAGACTGACCTAATTTTTTGTTAAAAACATCATTTCCGATAAATGCTGATAAAATAAGTCCTAAAATTCCCATAACTAGTAAAAATACGCCATAGACAAAACCTTGACTTGGTACCGCTTCTTTTTTGGCAATTGTTGCGTTAATAAATTCTTGGTGTGCGGTAATATTTAAACTAATAAGGATAATTCCAAAAATAAGCACAGCTAAAGACAAAAAAATCACAATATAAAACAGTTTTTTATTATCTATTTTCTTAATTTTCATTATTTAGCTCCTTTTTTGTGATTTCTTCGGGTTAAATTGCTAAAAATATTAAAGTTTCGATCCTTTCAAAGCCCATAAATTAGTGCGGTAGTAAAACTTCCGACAATAACTGACAAGAAGAAAAAGGCAATTCCAAGACCAATTCCGTGTTTTATTGAACCAACAGCACCAAGAATTGCAACAATTGGTCCGCCATGTCCGGCTTGATTTGTAACAGCAAGAAGTCCAGCAAGTCCACCAGCAACTGCAGAACCGATAACATTAGCACTAATTACCCGTTTTGGATCAGCGATTGCAAAAGGAATAGCACCTTCAGAAATTCCAATAAATCCCATTATTATCGCTGAAAGTCCGAGTGATTTTTCCTCTTTTGTAAATTTTCTACGTCAAATTAAGGTTGTAATTCCCATTCCAATTGGCGCAACCGGTATTGCTGCTGCCATCATTCCCATTGGTTCATAAACTTGAGTTGAAACAAGAGCGGTTGAAGTTAAAAAAGCAACCTTATTTACTGGGCCACCCATGTCAAATCCGGCCATTCCGCCAAGTAAAAGACCTAAAAGAAAGGCAACTCCAAGACCAATTCCGTCTTTGTTTTCAAAAACATGCTTTAATCCAGCGATTAATTTATCAAGCACTCAACCAATAGGAGCGCCAATTAAGAAAATTACAACTAGAGATCAAAATAGGCTGACTCCAATTGGAATTACAAAAATTGGTAAAATTGCGCTTAATGATTTTTGGATTTTTAGCGAGTTAATGAATTTAACACTGTAACCAACAAGAATTCCAAAAATTACTGCGCCAATAAATCCCATCGGTGTCTGAACAGAAATTCCGCCAATTCCATAGAATAAATCGTTCGTATTACCGACAGTTGCAACAATAAATCCTGGTGCAAGAGCGGCCCGTCCGGCAATCGAGTAGGCAATGTAGCCACCTAAAACACCGATCATTAATTTAAAGGCAATTACCCCAATTTCGAGCATTCATCAGAGAAAATCACCTTTTGGTGCTGCCTCAGCATTTCCATAAATCGCTTTTCCAATTCCTAGTGAAAGGGCGATCATAATTCCACCAAAGACAACATAAGGAATCATGTAAGAAATTCCGGTGATAATATGTTTAACAATGCTAGTGCGGCTTTCCTGATTTTGGGTTTGTTTTTTTTGTTTGTTATGTAAAATTGGTGCTTTTTTTGCTTTTTGAATTACATCTTCAGTTTCATGGATTGCAGCTTTAGTGCTTGTAAAATAGACCTTTTTTTGGTCAAAAATTGAGCTGTCAATTTCAAGATCGCTGGCAACTATGACAAATTCGGCCTCTTCAATATCTTCTTTTGTTAAAACATTTTTAGGTCCAACTGACCCTCGAGTTTCAATTTTGGGGATATAGCCATTTTGTTTTAGTCCCATTTCTAATTTTTCAGCTGCTAAATAAGTGTGAGCAATTCCAACAGTACAAGATGTGATTCCAACAACTTTTTTTGCATTTATGGGAATTTTTTGGGAATTTGTCTCGTGATTTTCCATCTGGTCTTTTTCAAAAATAAACTTTGAAATGTTATCAAAAATAACATTTTCATCTTTTGATAAAATTATTTCTTTAATTTCGGGATTAAGAATAATTCGTGCAACTTTTGCTAAAATTTCGACTTGATTTTGTTCAAAACCAGACTTTGGCAGCAAAATACAAAAAATAAATTTTGCCTTAGAGTCATCAAAATTTTGCCAATCAAGCTCAGATTTTAGACTTAAAAACAGCAGTGCTGGCTTTTCAATAGCACTACTTTGAGCATGAGGAATTGCAAAATTTGACTCAAGTCCGGTAGAAATTTCATTTTCACGAGCCAAAAGATCGTCAAAGATTTTATTTTTTTCAGTTCCAATTCCAAGATTGACTGCTTTTTGAGCAATAAATTCAAAAACTTCTTCTTTTGAATTAAGATCTTGATCTAAAAAAATAAAATCTTTTGAAAAAATACTCATAAAACCTTCCTTTCTTTTAATTTTATATACTTAAATAATCCATTATTTAGTTAAAAACAGAAGAAAAATAAAAATATTTTTACAAATTTGAAGTTTTTTATGAATGTTTTTCAATTACTCGTTTCATTCTTTAAGAATTTCAAGGTTTTTCTTGTAATTTTCTTCGTATTGCTCAGAAATTAAATTAGCAACACTGAAAAAAATAACATCAGAAATAAATTGTTGGTTAATTTTTGAGGAGATCGAAATAAAACGGTTTTTTTGTTCAAGTGTTTGGTAAAAAATTAAATTTTTTTTGGGAATATCGATTTGTTTTTTTGCTGTTATTACAATAAAATTGTCGTTATTTTCAATAAACTTTTTAATAACAAAATTAATTTCTTTTGTCTTACAAGATTTTGAAAACAAAATTTTTAGCGCTTGAGGTTGAACGCTAACTAATAAAAAATTATGAAAATCACGAAAACTAACTGAATTTAGCCCCAATTTTTGTAAATTGATTGCTAATTCACTGGCTCCAATTGAAGAAGAACCGGCCCCATAGATAAAAATTTTTTTGCTCTCGATAATTTTGCGGGCAAAATCTTGGATTTTTTCAAGGTCAACAAGCTCTAATGTCTGAACTAGTGAATTATGATAATATTTATAAAGCTGTTCGATAATTAGCTTGTTTTTATCAGTTTTTTGCTGATTTTTTACTTTATTTGAAATTTGTGCTGAATTAAGGAATAAATAATAAACATGAAACTGCATTTCTTTAAAGCTAGAAAAGCTTAATTTTTTTGCTAAATTTGAAATGAGTGTTATTGAAGATTGGGTTTTATTTGCTAATGATTTTAGATTGGACTGATAGAAAAATTGTGGATTTTCCTCTGCCAATTTAATAATAATTTTTTCAGTTTTAGTTAGAGATTCAACAATTTTTTCGTCAAAGAAAACACTTTTCATAAAAATTAATCTACTTTACTTATAAAATAAAAAATGAACAAGTCCTGTTTTTGGTTTTAAAAAACAGGACTTGTTAAGTGAGAAAATTAAAAAAATGCTATAAATTCTTAGGCTTTTTCCTGAATTGGGCCTAGACCGATAAGATCGCCTTTTTCAATAAAACTAATTGAAGCACCACCACCAGTTGAAACATGACTAAAAGCATCACCTAATTTTTCAGCTTCAATTGCGGCAACTGAATCACCGCCACCAATTACGCTGTAGCAATTTTCAAGTTTTGAAATTACTTTTGCAATTTCACGAGTTCCGGTGGCAAAATTAGAAAACTCAGCAACACCAAGAGTTCCATTTCACAAAATAGTTTTTGCATCTTTTAAATGTGATTCAAATAATTTAATAGTCATTGGACCAATATCTAAACCTTCAAGGTCATCTGGAATTTCAAGTGGATTTTTTTCGTTATAAACCGGGGCTACATCTTCAAATTTATCAGACAAAGCAGCATCAAGGGGTAAAATTAATTTATCAGAGTACTTTTTAATCAAACTTAGGGCTAAATCAATTTTGTCTTCTTCAACAATTGACTTTCCAATTTTGTATCCAAGGGCTTTTTTGAATGTATAACCCATTCCTCCACCAATTAAAACTTTGTCAGCTTTTTCAAGTAGAGTTGAAATTATCCCGATTTTGTCAGAAATTTTTGCCCCACCAATAATTGCATAAAAAGGCTTTTGTGGTTCGAAAACAATTTTTGACAGTGCATCAAGTTCTTCTTTTACAAGATAACCGATTGCTGATTCTTTGATGTGAGTTGCAATTCCGACATTAGATGCATGAGCACGGTGAAGTGTCCCAAAGGCGTCATTTATAAAAACATCACCTAATGAAGCTCAATATTTTCCAAGTTCTGGATTATTTTTTGATTCAGCTTTGTTTTCAAGATCTTGGAATCTTGTGTTTTCAAGCACTAAAATTTGTCCGTTTTCAAGTTGATCAATTGCTTCTTCAACTTCTTTGCCTCGGTTTTGAGCAACAAATTTGACTTCTTTTTGTGAAATTTTAGCTAATTCTTCGGCAACAATTCGTAGTGACTTTTTTTTCAAATCTTCAGGGGTTTTAACCCTACCAAGGTGTGATAAAATTATAAGTTTACCACCATCAGTAACAATTTTCTCAATGGTTTTTAAACTCGCGGTAATTCTTTTTGTTGAAGTAATTTTCCCTTCAAGAATTGGAACATTAAAATCAACACGTAAAAGAACTTTTTTATTAAAAAATTTAATTTCATCAATAAATTTTTTAGTTTTATAGGTTGGTATCATTCTTTATTATTTTCCTTTAAAAAAAATTAATGTTACGCTTAAAATTATAAACTAATAAATTAATATATCTAAAAAAACTCGAAATAAATTTTGTCTTATGAATTTATAGCTTTTTTTGGCTCATAAGTCCTTTAAGGTTTTATCTAATATTCCTGCAAAAAAAAAAAAAAAATGCTTGCTCTAAAAAAATTTCTGTTATAATATGACTCACTAAGAATAATTAATAAATTTTGATATTGAATTAAGGGGGAATTAAGAATGTTTTTGCCATAAAAAAATCAGAAAATGCGAATTATCCATTATATTTTTAAATATGATGGAATGCCATAAATTTGACCGTTTAGAAATCTACAAATTTATGGCTTTTAGTTATTGTTCTTTCAAAACTTCATATATTTTTTTAGGCTCAATGTAAGTAAAAACGAGTTTTCTATTTACATTGAGTTTAAATAGTAGTTGTATTTTTATGATTTATGTCAGTGTTTTAAACTAAAAAAGCAGTTTAAATATTTCATAATTTTGCTTTTTAAGCTAAAATTTTAGCTTTTTTAGTTTGTTTTATTTGATTAATGAGTAGATTTTTCTTTTTATGAGTCTTAGATTTAAAATTTAGTGTTTTGCTTTGATAGTTATTTTTCCTGATTTTCCTAGTTTGATGGCAAAAATTAAGACAAAGCGTTGAATTTATACTTCAAATCAGCAAATCATGTTTAAAAATCGCGATGGTGTTCCTAGTAACCCGAATATTTAAAATAGGTTATTAACTTTGACAAAAAAGTTAAAAAAGTCCGAAAATCACACACACTTTTTTTAAGATTTTCTCATCGAACTGCGAAACTCGTGATAAACTAGTAAATTAACATATCTAAAAAAACTAAAAATAAATTTTGTGCTATGAATTTATAGCTTTTTTGTCTTATAAGCCTTTTAATTTTTATTTTTGCAATTTTTTTGTTAAATGAAAAAAAATGCAAAAAATAATATATAAAAAATTAAAATATGCTTTAAAATTATAGTATAATTTTCAAAAAGGCAAAAAATCAAAACTAAAATGTAAAAACAGAAAAATTTGTGAAAATAACATTAAAATTTATTCGTTTTATGTTAAAATTGAAATAGATTTTGCGTTTGTTCAAAAGCAAAATTTATTTTTTATTAGTATAATTACAAATTTTATTCTATAATTTACATTACTTTAAATATAAAGATCAAAAAGAAGTCGCTAGAAAAATGAACAAAACCAAAACGTTAAGATTTTATCTCACAGAGATTTGTGACGAGTTTCACAATGAAAAAGACTGTTATTATAGGCTAAAATTCGCAAAGGAAACCGTTGGTCTTTTTAACTCTCTAGTTGATGTTTTTCTAAAAATTGAAAGTCTTAAAACACCAGTTCGGCTTTGAGTTTTGCGTAATAAGAAATTTGGATCTGTAATTTCCTTTCCTTTAGCGATTAATTTTAGGTCACTTAGTCAAGAAAAAAAAGAACAATTTATAGCTAAAATTTTGGCTGATGACCCGAATTTCAATCTAAATGAATCAACTCAGCCAAATCAAAAAACTAGTCAACCTAAAAATTTAACTTTGCACCAATCACAAGATTTTGATTTACAAAGTTTAAAATCTAAATTAAACAAAGAAAAACCAAAAACCGAAATTTTAATTACTGAAAATGAGAAAACTATCGAAGAAATTCTCTATGCATTAAAACAAAATAACACCGATCACCCAATTGAGTGTCCAGTTTGTGATGATGAAAATCATCTTGAAGAGCTTAATAGTGAATGTCCTTGTCATTTAGTTGAGCTTGAAATTATTGAATCAGCAGATGATTTAGACCAAGAAGATGACAAAAATTCTTCTTTAGTTAATTTAGAAAACTCAGAACTTTCAGCACAAAAGACTCATGAATCTAATTTAGAAGAAGATTCTGAAATTTTAGAAGAATTTGACCAAGACGAAAACCAAGAAGATGACCTTAATTCATCAGAAGAAAATGAGCAAAATTTAGCTAAAATTTCACCAAATTTAGTTTTTAATCAAGATATTTCTGATGAATTTGACAATGAGTTGCTTGAAAAAGTTGACTCAGTAAGTCAAGCATTAGTTAAAAAAGTCAGTGACCATGAATTTGAAGATGAATTTTTAGAAAAAGATAATCACTCTGATCATGATCAGTCCGAAGATCAAATTTATTCGTCAAAAACAGCTAATAATTTTGCTCAAGAAGAAAATCACCAAATTCATTCAGAATATTGCGATTTTTCTCCTGAAAATTCAGACTCATCTCATTCTTGTCAGACTTGTGGACATAATAAAAGTTGTTCTTGATGTCAAAGATACCGCACTTATTTAATTGAAGCCAAAAATTGTCCAGCTTGCCTTGATAGATTTAAGCAAAAAAATTTTGACTATCTTGAAAAAATTTCCCAACTAAGACTTCCAGCCCATAATATTGTTAGCTTTTCCAAAAAAGAACCAAAAATTTGCAAAACTTGTGTTCATAATGCCCTTTGTTCTTGGTGTCAAAGATACCGCACTTATTTAAATGAGGCTCAAAATTGTCCTAAATGTAAAGCACTTTTTGAAGCTAAAAATATTAGTGTTAGACAAAAAATTCGTGAACTTTCACATCCGAGCTATCCCTCTTACTTATTAAAAAACCCTTATTTTAGCAAGTGTGTTGCTTGCAACCATAATGCAACTTGTCCTTGGTGTCAAAAATATCGCACCTATTTACTTGAAGCCAAAAATTGTCCAGCTTGCCTTGATAAATTTAAGCAACGAAATTTTGACATTGACGCTAAATTAAATTTACTTCGTGATAATTCATATTTTAGTCATTTAGCTTCATTAAAATCAACTGTAAATTGCAAAGCCTGCAACCATAATGCAACTTGCCCTTGGTGTCAAAAATATCGTACCTATTTACTTGAGGCCAAAAATTGTCCATCCTGCCTTGCTAAATTTAAGAAACAAAATTTTGACCTTGATGCTAAGATAAATTTACTCCGAAGCAATTCATATTATAATAATTTAGCAAATAATATCAAATGTAAAGCTTGTTTTCATAACGCATCTTGTCAGTGATGTCAAAAATATGCAACTTATTTACTTGAAGCCAAAAATTGTCCAGCTTGCCTTGCTAAATTTAGAGCGCAAAACTTTGACCTTGAGAAAAAATTAAAAGAACTAAGAACAAATGATCTCCAAAAATTAACCTCATTAATTTGGCAGCAAACTTATAATTCGCCTTGTCCAGCTTGCAATCATAATTTCTTCTGTCCAAAGTGCCGCAAATTAGCTGCTTATTATCGTGAAGCTCGCAAATGTCAAGCATGTCAGCTAATTCTTAAAAAGAAAAATATCGACATTGAACAAAAAATTGCTGAACTTTCATTTTATCCTTATTATGAATCACGAGCACTTTTAAGATATAATTTATTTGAGTCAGATGCACTTTTTAATCAAAATTGTTCCTCTTGTTTACATGTTTATTCTTGCCGTTTTTGTCAAAAGTATCGCACTTTTTTACTTGAGGCCAAAAATTGTCCAGCATGTAAATACCTTTTTGCCAAAAAGGGAATTTCAATTGACTATTTATTAAAAGTAATTAATTTCTGAAACCACCCTGATAGTTTCAATCACGTTGATCCACTTTCAGTTTTAAAACACGGACGCCCAATTGTTCATGAAAAAATTGTTGAAATAGTTGATATTCCTAAAATTGAAATAGTTGAGCCTCCCCGAATTGAAATAGTTGAAATTCCGCAAATAGTCGAACCTCCTAAAATAGTTGAGCCAGTTCTTGATTATTCTTGAGTCAAAATTCACCCTTATTATCCACAAATTGGGACTTTTGAACTAAATAAATTTCCAGCAATTATCCCATTATTCCAAGGAATTGTCTATCAGGCTTTCTTAGATCTCAACCGTGGCGATCACAGTTCAATCGTTGATGATGAATTATTTAACACAAAACGTGGCTTTGGTGGTTATAATGTCCAATCATCTGGCGGACTTTCAGTTGGACTTGGTGATTTAAGTGTTGACGAGGCTACTCGAGTAATTGCCGCTTCAACTTCAAGCGTGGATGAAGATGAAGAAATTATTATCGTTGCAACCGAAAAATCAACAATTTGAGGTCTTCCTTCTTATGTTTTATGATTTATCGTTTTTGCCTTGATTGCTGTAATTCTTGTTGTTGTGATTATGTTTATTTTATACGGTGCTGGTATTATTTAAAAATTTTACTTTGTTCCACCATTTATATAAACTCCTTTTTCTTAAAAAATTTAGGAAAAAGGAGTTTATATTTTTTTTAAAAAGTAAAAAGCTGAAAAAAATAATTAAAAATAATTGTTTGTCCTGAGTTTACGGCTTGATGGCAAAAATTTACTTTTTTTGTGAATATAAATATGCAAAAATAACGGTAAATCCGTGTTTTTGAGGATAAAAACTTAATTTTATTATTTTGAAATTGACGTTTTGCAAAAAAATTTTTAAAAAATGCTTGGTCTAAAAGAATTTTAAGTTATAATTAGTCTCACTAAGAATAATTAATAAATTTTGAAATTGAATTAAAGGGGGAATTAGTTATGTTTTTTGTCATAAAAAAATCAAATAGTGCGAATTTTCCATTATGTTTTTAAATATGATGGAATGCCTTAAATTTGACCGTTTAGAAATCTACAAATTTAGGGCTTTTAGTTCTTTCAAAACTTCATATATTTTTTAGGCTCAATGTAAGTAAAAACGAGCTTTCTATTTGCATTGAGTTTAAATAGTAGTTGTGTTTTTTATGATTTTTGCTAGTTTTTTAACTAAAAAAGGTAGTTTAAATATTTTATAATTTTGCTTTTTAAGCAAAAAACCCCTAAAACCAGACACTTTTTTAAGATTAGCTTATCAAACTGGGAAACTGTGGATATACACCCTTTTTCTTAAAATTTTTAGTAAAAGAGATTATATTTTTTTAAAAAGTAAAAAACTGTAAAAAAATAATTAAAAATAATTGTTTGTCGAAAATAAAAAAATAATATATAATATTTTAAATAAAGTAAAAAGGGGCTATTATGGACTTAGATATTGTTGTTTTGATAATTTCAGCATTAACCCTAGTTTTAGGTCTTTTTTTTGCAGTTTTTTTTATTTACAACCATATAAAAACACTGCATAAAAACAAGGTGAATCGTAGTTTTGTTGATTTAGGCATATCTACACAAAGAAAAATAGTTTATGAACTTTATTTTGCAGTTAAATATTTGTCAAAAAATAAAGTCGGTGCAATTATCACTTTGCAACGCAACATTCTTCTTGATAGCCTCCGTACTGACGGGGTAAAAATTGATTCTTTAATAAATTCCTCGCTTTTAATCGCTATTTTCCAAAAAAGTTCGCCATTGCATGATGGGGCAGTTATTATTGTTGATGACCGAATTTTGTATGCCTCTACATATTTTTCGGTTTCTGAATCAACACTTGAAGACCGATATGGCGCCCGACACCGGGCTGCTTTAGGTATTTCTGAGGTTTCTGATTCAATAACAGTTGTTGTTTCAGAACAAAGTGGTGAGGTTGTGATTGTTCGTGATGCAAATTTTTTTAAGGTTACAAATCTTGAAACTTTTACTGAAGTTTTAACAAAAGAACTAAATTCAAGTCAAACAAATACTGCTAAAAAATAACTTTTAATGCAAAATTTTGAACCAAAAAGTTCTTTGTTAATTGATTTAGTAAACAATAAAAAAATTAATCAAGTCCGTGAATACACAAACCAAAAACCACTTTCAGAAGTAGCTGAAGAAGTATCTAAATTTAGTCAGTTTCAGCGTCTTTTATTTTTTAGAATGCTAGACACCGTTACAGCCGGCGAAATTTTTACCTTTTTTTCAGCTGAAATTCAATCAGAATTAGTCATCAGTTTGCCAAATGAAATGATGAATCAACTTCTTGATGAACTTTATGCTGATGAAATTGTTGAGCTTTTAGATGAAGTTCCTGATAATGTTGCCAAACGAATTTTGCGCAATATTGATCCAGATACAAGAAAAAGAGTTAACCAACTTTTACAATATAATTCAAACCAAATCGGCTCTTTTATGTCGGTTGATATTGTTTATCTTTCAAATGAATTAACTTGTGCCCAAGCGCTTGAAAAAATCCGTAAATATAAAGATATTTCTGAATTGGTCCATTATTATTATGTTGTTGATTCGCAGAAAAAAATGATTGGCACTGCGACACTTGAAGATATAGTTTTTTCTGATCCTAATTTAAATATTGAAAAAATAGTTTTTCAAGTTCCTTTTTTAGTAACAACTGACAAAAAAGAGCATGCCGCTGAAGTTTTCGCTAAAAATGATTTTTCCGTTTTACCAGTTGTAAATACCGCCCAAAGATTAATCGGGATGGTTACAAGTGATGATATTATTGACATTGTTAAAGAAGAAGCAACAAGTGATATTTATAAATTAGCCGGAATTTTACCACAAGAAGTTGAGGATTCCTATCTTAAAACCACAATAATCCAAATTGTTAAATCCCGTGTTTTTTGACTAATAATTTTAATGTTTGGCTCAACCTTGTCGCAGTTTATTATTCAACAATTCACAGATGCAATTACCGAAAATGATTCAATTAAATCAATTGGCCTTTCATCTTTTATTACTACAATTGTCTCAATGATTCCGGTAATTTCTGGATCGGCCGGAAATGCTGGTTCCCAATCAGCAACAACAATTGTCCGCTCGATTTCACTAAAGGAAATTAATCGTTCTAATTTTTTCTCTAAGGTTCTTTTAAAAGAAATTGGCGTTGGAGCTATTGTTGGTACAGTTTTGATGGTTCTTAACTTTATACGGTTAGTAATTTATTTTACTCTCTCTGGCGAGATCAAAAACTCGCAAATTCCCGAAAATTCAATTTCAAATTTAACGATTCGCGATTATGTTTTAATTATTTCTTTTGCCTCATCATTTTCACTTTTAACTGTAATTATTTTTTCTAAAATTCTTGGTGCAATAATTCCAATGATTGCAAAAGCAACAAAAAGAGATCCTGCTGTTATGTCAGCGCCAATTTTAGCAACTGTAACAGATTCAATTTCTACTTTAATATTTTTTGGTGTAACAATTATTATTTTTTTATTATTGTAGTATAATGTTCATTTTTTAGGCAGGAGATATGACATATATAACAATAATTGGTTGAATTGCAGCTTCATTAACTTCGATAATCGGTTTACCTTTAGTAATAAATACTTTTTTAGCAAAAAAACCACCAAAAGTTTCATTATTAAGCTGATGAATTTATTATTTGGGAATTTTTGGATTTGCACTTTTAGGCTTTGCAATTCGTGATTTACAAGTTTTTATTCCGCAAGTATTTAGCGGACTTTCTACTTTTATCTTTTTAGCTCAAATTTATATTTTTAAAGCAAAAACAACAAGAAGACAACTAATAAATTTCAGTTTTTTGTCTTTTGCATTAACAGTTTTTCTACTAATTTTACTACTTGGAATTTTCTTTGCAGCCAAAATTTCCTTAGGAAATCTTGCTTCTTATGCTAAATATCTTGGAATTTTTGCCGGATTTTGCGTAAATATTGCCTTTTTACCACAAACTTTGTTAGGTATTAAAAACAAAACAACTAAATTTATTCCACTTACTTTTTTGCTAAATTTATTTCTCCTAAACTTTGCTTGATTAATCTACTTTTTCTTGCAATTTGTTATTGAAAAAAATGACGTTTACCTTCCGTCATTCATTTTTCAAATCATTGGTTTCTTGATTTCGACAATCCAACTTGTTGCTTATTTTTATCAAATCAAACAACAGAAAAAACCATTTAAAATTAATTGAATTTAAACTTTTTAATTATTTTAATCACAAAAAAATTGACAAAAATATGACTAAAAGACTTTTTTAGTCATATTTTTTAATCAAATTTTGTTCGATATAAAAAGTCTTTAATTGCATAAACTAGCCCTTGTTGATCGCAAGCACTTGTGTTGAGTTTTGCTGTTTTTTTAACAATTTCATAGCCATTTGCCATTGCATAAGAAAAATTAGTTTTTTCAAGCATTGAAATATCATTAGGACTATCGCCAATTGTCATTGTTTTTTGGACATCAATTCCAAAACTTTTTGCTACAAATTCAACAGCACTTCCTTTATTTGTCCCTTTTTTACCAATTTCAATACTTATATTATTAATTAAAACGCCTTCAAGATCGCCATCTTCTTCTAATAATTTATAAGCCTTTTCTAAAGTTTGGCTGGAGCCAATTAATTCTAATTTTATTACATCTTTTTGTGGGCTATCAGTAAAAAATACCTCATTTTCAGGATCCAAAAGTGGGTAGTTAAAATAGGAATAATTTTGCTCTTTAAAATTAAAGCTAAAATATTTTTGACTTGTTCAAAAATTTAGTTGCATATCTAAATCTTTAGCAATTTTAAAAACAAACTCTTGTGATTTTTGTGAAATTGGCCCGTGAATTAAAGTATGTTTGTCCTCTTTTAAATCACTAAATAAAGCACCATTAGATGTTAAAACGTAGCGAATTTCTAAGAGTTTTGCTGTTTGCAAAATTCTTGAGCCCAAAGGATTACCTGTATTTAAAATTAAGGTAAAGTTATCTTTATTATTTTTTAGAAAATCAATTGTTTCCTTATCAACGGAAAAATCACCGCAATAAAGAGTTCCGTCAATATCACTAAATATTAATTTTTTAACCATTTCTAAAATTATAAAGTAAAACACTAAAAACAAAAATTATTTTAAATTAGATATTTTTTTAGGTAATTTTTTTTACATTTTTGTCAACAAAAAAAAAAAAAAAGGTTATAATGTTAGCATTTCAACACGAAAAAGGAGGTCAAAATGAATGCGGTTAGTGCTGAGGCTTATAGTTTAAATGCAAAACCAGCTAAAAAAGACAAGAAGAATTTAGCGCGTATTTTTCTTCGCGTCGTTTTTATTCTATTTTTGCTTGGACTAAGCACGGCAATTTTCTTTGACGCCCGTCGATCATTCCTGAACATAGTAGATATTGACCAAAATGCCCCGATTTCAAGGGTTTCAAGTATTTCGCTAATTTTTAATCCTATTGATGATGAAATTCGCGAATTTATTGCTCCAAGAGTTGCAAGATCAGTTTTTTTGTTATTTTTTAGTATTATCTTTTTATTTAAAGGTTTAAAATTTTTTGGCCTTAAAAATAAGACGCATAAATACATAATTTTATCAGTCTATTTTTTCCTTTCATTAGTCAATCTAGTTGTTTATTTTGCTTGACTAACAACAGATTGGAGTCATATTCTTGGCATTTCTGCCCAAATTTTTATTTATATTTTACTTGATTATTCCCTTTGACTTTGACTCGGGCGAACAGATGACAAAATTAACTATGACTATAAAAAGCTTTTTACTTTTAAGCATATAAGTTTAGCGTCTGCTATTGTTACATCAGGTACTTTATTTGGAATTTTTGCCTCAATGGTCTTTTCGACCCCTGAAAACTCATCAGTTTCGACCGTTACTTATGACAATCCAGTTGCAAATTGAATTTATACTTTTATCACAGAAGTTGCAAAACTAACTAATTCGTTAATTTTAATTGCAATTTTAATGGGAGTTTTAGTATTAGCTTTATTATATTATAGTCCGCAAATTTATTTTTACCGTCAAAGTTTTATTCGACTTAAAAAATATACGCCAGCGCTTTCGGTCTTAATTTTTATTGCTATTGGAATTTTTATATATAGTGTTTATATAACTGTTTATTCGATAAGTAATTTTGTTCAGTTTCTTCCTTTTGGAAATAATATTGTGCCCAATTATTTGCCGACAATAATTGGTATTTCGATTCATGTTGTTTTATTAATTCTTTATTTTGTTTTAAATCTTACTCGACTAAAAAATAAAATTAAAGATTATCAATTAAATACTCTTCCATTCATTTTTATTCTACTATCTTTTATTGTGAGCTTTGTTGTCTCATATTTAAGTTATTCAGTTTATGAAACAATTTGAATAAACTCAACTCAGCTAGTATTTTTCCTTACCATTTATTTTGCTCTAGTTAGAATTAAACCCGAATTTCCGCTTTGGATGAAATTAATGGTAAGTTTTTTCATTATTTTATACACAATTTTTAATTTCATTTATTTATTGAATATTGATATTTATACATCAACCGTTTCGCAAGTTAAGCCAGAAGACTACCAAAAAGATTTAGTATCAGTTTTTTATATTGACTATAGTTTCTATTTTCTTGGGATTTTAACTCTTTTACTAGCAATTTTTGTTTTAACAAATTTATTTATTGCAATTGGTAAAAATACTTTAATTCTAACAACAAAAAACAAATCATCTCAAGATCAAAATCAAAATGTTGAAAATGAAAAAATAGAATCATCTTAGATCTAAAATCTTCTAAATCTAAAAGTTAAAAAATAAGGAACAAATCATGAAAATTTTCGGAACAAAAAAACAAGCAAATCCAACTCAATTTGATACAAAAACAGAATTTCGTGACTATTATGATTTAATTAATCACCCTAATTTCATTAGTTTTGATGCACTAATGAATTTAACTCTGCTTGTATCTTCGCAAAAAGCAAAATCCTCAATGAAAGAAAAATACCAAAAAAAAGTTATCGACTCTTATAAGTCAACCACAGAATTAGTGTTTAAAAATTTTGTTATTTCTTGGCAACGTTCAAGTCGTTTTGGTTCAAAAGGGCTTGTTCCGATAATTGCTCAGGTTGAATCTTCAAATGTTAGAGCAAGTAATTTTTATTCAGATAGTTCTGATTCAAGATTTTCAGCACTTCTTGGGAATCTAAACACACTTGCTTGAGATTTTATTGCCAATAAAAGCCGTTTTGTTGAAGTTGTCGAAGGATGCATTGTTTTTCTCGATCCGCAGACCAAAACACTTAAAGTTATTTTCAGCGAAGTCTCTTTGGCATCAAGTTTAGAAGATCAAAACCAACCAAATAAAAAACGATAAATACTTTAATTTGAGAGTCTTAAATTATGAACATAAATGAAAAAAAGGAAAAAAGAGACAATTTTATCAAAATTTATGATTTAGTTTCACTAAATCGGAATATTTCTCTAATCCAAATTAACCTTCTTTTAAGAACAATAAGAAATGTTTATGAATTTTTCTTAATTGGACAGTTTTTACTTGCCCAATTTAGTCCACAAAGATCATTTAGTGCAAAATTATCACTACTGACAAAAAAAGCTTTTGCCCGCCAAAATATTAATCTTTGAATTTATCCTTCATCAAATGAAAAATATACCCAAAACTTTTTTGATCAAATTGAAGCTAAAATTTTAGAAAATTATACTGAAAAAGATTTTATTGTTCCTCTCGGTGTTCGGGCAATTAATTTTGCAAAGAAAAACAATATGAAAATCATAACTAGCTTTGAAAATTTAGACAATTCCTTTGAAAATTCAGTAAAAATTGGTCAAGTTATTGAATATGGACTTAAAACTCGTCAGTTTTCATCAGTAAAAATGGCCGTTTATTCAAATAAAATCCCTAATTTTATTGCAACAATTTTCCCTTTAAACCAATTTGAATTTAAAATGGAAACAACTCAAGAAACAATCGACAAATTCAAAGCTAACCTTGATAAAGTCCGTTTTTTCCCTAATTTTGAGGAATTTTACCAAACCCAAATTCAAACATATTTTGCCACATCAGTGCAAGTTTTACTACTTGAGTCACAATTTATCGTCTATAAAAATAAGCTTATTCACGAAAATACCCTTTTAAAGGAAATTGAGGAGAAAATTTTACGTCTTAAGACAACAATTTTAAAAATTGAACGTGAGCTAGAAATTGAGGAACTAAACTTGATTAAGAGCAAACCGAAAGGAATTTTTTAAATGGAATCACAACTTTGAAATTTCCGAATTTTGACCCCTGAAAATAAAACTATAAATTTTAAAGATTGCAAAATATATATTAACATTGAACAGGAAAAATATTTTGCACCACTTGAGCCATTTATTGTCTCAAATCTTGATTTTTCGCTCATAAAAATCGAAATTTCTTCCGGGGTTTTTTATTTTTTTGCCCACAAATCATTACTTTTTTCCTTAGAAAATAGCGCTTCTATTCGTCTTTATGATGATTTGATTTTTTATAAAACTGATAAAAAAGAATATTATATTCAGAAAAAATCAAATCAAAAAAGCAAAAACACACTTTTGCACAAATTGCAAATGCAAGCAAATTTAGAGCTTAGCTCAAATTTAGAATTGTATAATAATTATATGCTTGCTAAACAAGAAAATGAACAAAACCGTTTGATGCAACTGTTTTTTTTAGTTCAAACCGAGGTGAATCATGTCTAAAAAATTAAAAAATAAACTAGTTTTTGCGCCTATTTTATCAGTCTTTTCAATTTCATCTTTATTTTTTCTTTCATCAGCTTCAACTTTTAGTCCTGCTGTTGTTGAATTTCAACAAACTGCCCCTGCTCCTGCAAGTCCAAGTCAGCCTCCTGCAAATCCGCCAGCAAATCCTGGACAAAATGCTGGCGGCCAAGCCTCTGCAGGTACAAGTGAAAAAAAGGCTGAACCAATTACTGAAGAAGAACTAAGGCAAAATAAAGCATACTGAGAAGCCCAAAAAGAATCATTAATTGATCAATTTATTGATAAAGTTGACGAAGATATTAAAATTAAACTTGCTGATATTGCTTCAAAAACTCGTGATAATCTTGAAGAAAAACTACAGCAAAGTTTTTTCTGAATTCAACTTCGTGATTATTTCAAGCGAAACCGTGAAGGCCTAAAAAAGAATCCAAGTGAATTTGGCCTTAATATTATTAGTCCTTTTGCTTTTGCCAATAATCTAAAACTAAAACGTGGTGATGTTAGCTTTGACAAAGAAAACTACCAAGGTCTTGAATGAGGAACTAACAATGATGATAATTATGAAAAAATAAATAATGTTAAAACCTCAAAAGTAACAGAAGTCCCAAACACGCTCAAAGGAAAAGATTTTGAAAATCGAATTAAGACTTATTTTCAAGGACTTACATCCCAATATAAACAATATCTTTTTAAAGAAGAAGAATTTCCTGTTTATAAAAAGAATTTTAACCTTGACAAATTTTCTGAAAGATCTGATACTGAAGAAAACCTTTTGTTAGCAAGCAAGCCAATTGGCAAAGAAGGAATAACTTCTTGAAATGACTGAATTAAAAACTACTTTGAAAAACAGTCACTTTTACTTGATTTTACTTTAAATCAGCTGCCAAATCCAAGTTCATCTCAATCAGCCCAGGAACAAATTAATTTTGCAATTAAAAAAATTACTAACCAGAATCCACCTGATGTGGCCGAAAAACCTGAATTTGAAGTGCGAATTGCCCCTGATTTGCCGCCAATTATTGCTCCTCAGTATGCAGCTATGACGCCTCAACAAGTAGTTCAACTCTATAATTCAGCATCAGCAGAAGAAAAAAACAACATTTTTTTCTTCTTAAATCCGTTAAATTCACGTTTTAAATATTTTATTGAATCAGTTTCGCTTGATCCGGCTGGAAATAAAATTAATGCAAAAGTAAAAATTGTTGACTTTGTTAATCAAGTTCGTGATCCAGCTGACAAGTCAAAAGCCGAAAAAGTCTATGATACTCCCCATTATACTGATTTCCCTGAGGGCGCAACTCCGGCTCAAAAACAAGCAATAACAACAAATTTATACAATTCAAATTTAGGTGTAACTGCTGTAATTGACCAGTTTTTCTCAACATTGAATATTCAAGACCAGTTTAGTTTTGACCAAATTCGTTATTATTCTCCAGGTTCACAGACAACAATTTATAATTTCTTTTATTTATTAACTAAAGTTTTTTATAACCAAGATTTTCTTGATGCTCAGAAAAAATTGGCCCAAGATTATATAAATTCTTCTAATTCAACAGTTTTTTCGGCTTCACAATTTCAGTTTTTATCTTACCTAAAAAAATCAGAAATTGACAATAATAAAGCTTGATCTCATTATTATTTAATTTATTTTTTAAACCTAATTGTTCTTCAAGATAAATTTTTCCAATATTTGGCAAAGCCAAATGCAGTTGACAAGGCAGCAGCCGAGCAAAAAGAAAAACAATTTGACGAAAATCTCAAAAAGTTGAATTTAACTCGCGAAGATATTAACCGTTATTTTGCCCAGGCACACGAAAAAGTTGCCCTTTTTCATAATGAGTCTAACAAAATAAGCTCAAATTTAGTTAATCAATTTGTGGCAATGACTAAACTAGGACGCCAAATCAATCTTTTAAACCAAATATTAGGTCATGTTGCTTATTTTGACGAAAAACCTCAGGCAAATCAAGGATCTTCTTCAATAAATAGCTCTCAACAAAACTCTGATCCAATTCAGAATTTTTCAGCACTTATTGAACAATTCAACAGTGAACAGCAAAGTCAATGGTTAGCAAATAATCTTGCTTATTTAATAGTCGGGACACTTTCAGTAATTTTAGTCTCAATTGCTGTAATTTCAAGATTGTTAGTTTATAAAAAAAATCAACTAAAAAAAGTTGAAAATAATTCTGAAAATCAAGAACAAGGAGAAAAATAATGTCATTACGTGTCGCTTCAGTTTTAGACTATGTTATTTTAGTTAAAGGACAATACAACTGAAAAGAACAGCAATTTTTTCAAATCAAAAATAAACCCGAAATCAAAGCGGTAGTAATTCAAGCCTCATATATGCAAGCTTATTTACTTTTTAACAACCAAAAAGGTAAAGTTGAAATTAATGACGAACTTGTTGAGCTACCTGATTTTGATCGCGTGGCCACTTCAATGGAATTTTTTGGGAAAATTATCGATCTTTCTGGTAACATAATTGAACCAAAATCAGTCAGACCACAAACTTTTTTAACTTATCGTCACTCAGCTTTTGCAACTGCCGCCGGTGTTTTACAACGTCAATTGCTTGATCGTCAAGTTTATACCGGAATTTTGTCAATCGATCTTTTTAACCCAATTGGATTTGGACAGCGTGAACTTATTGTTGGTGATCGTCAAACTGGGAAAACACATATTGGAATTAACACAATTATTAATCAGAAGAATTCGCCAACAACAAAATGTATTTATGTCTCAATTGGTCAAAAACGGCAAAATTTAGTCTCTTTATACCATGATCTCTTAAAAAATGGGGCAATGAATAACACAATCGTTCTTCATGCAGCTTCAACAAGTCCTTTTGATCAATATTTAGCCCCTTATTTTGCAATGGCACATGCTGAAAATCTTAGTTATAATTACGATGTTGTTATTGTTTTTGATGATCTTTCTAAACATGCGAGTGTTTGGCGTGAGGTAGCGCTTTTAACTAATCAGCCAATTGGAAAAGAAGCTTTTCCGGCCGATATTTTCTTTGCCCACTCAAAACTTTTAGAGCGTTCCGGTCGTTTTATTGGGCGAAAATCAATTACAGCCTTGCCAATTCTTCAAACAGTTGACAACGATATTACCGCTCTTGTTTCTTCAAATGTAATTTCAATCACTGACGGTCAAATTATTACTTCTTCAGCGCTTTTTGCCGAAGGTAAAATTCCTGCAGTAAATATTGGACTTAGTGTTTCGCGGACAGGTTCATCAGTTCAAGCAAAAAATATTCGCGCAATTTCCAAAGAAATTTCATCATTATATTACAACTACCAAAAGCAAATTAAATTGGCAAAATTAGATTATGATCTTAATAAAGAAACTTCAGATTTACTCTTTAAAGGATCACAAGTTGAGCAGTTTTTAGTTCAAAAAGGTTATTCTTATTATTCACCAACAAGTGTTTTAATGGGAATAAAAATAATTTCTTGAGGTCTTTTAAAAGATGTTGCTGATCCTACAAAAGTCGTGAATTTTGTTCAGGCCTTAATTGAAACTGATCCATTTGCCAAACAAATTTTTGCCAAATACACAAATAATGAATTTATTGACGATCAGCTTGCTGGTTCATATTTTGCAACAGTAGTTAACCAATTTTTGGAAAAAACAACAAATACTCAACTCTAAGTTCCGCTTGCATTTCCAAAAATGGAGCAGTCATTACTTGATTCAATAATGCAAAAAGCCCAAAATATCGGAGGTAGATAAAAATGATTGGCTTTGTTTCCCAAATTTGAACTAATGTTGCTGAAATTAAATTTCAGACTGATCTTGATAAAATTCAACTTGAACAAGCTCTAACAATGCACCAAAACACAACAGTTTTGGTTATTAAAAAAATTTTAGATGCAAATACAGTTCGTGCAATTGTGATTGCTAAATCTCAGCCAATTGCCGTTGGTCACCAAGTTGTCAATACACTCACTTTTTTACAAGTTCCTGTTGGTCCTACTGCTAAAAATCAAGTTTTTAACATTTTAGCCCAGTCACAAAATAATGCCCAATATAAGCCGAAAACAATTCCGATAAACTCAACAGTTAATGTTACCAAAGAAAATTTTAATGTTCGTCATAAATTGCTTGAAACCGGGATTAAAGCGCTTGATTTTTTTGTGCCTATTTTTGAAGGTTATAAAATTGGAATTTTTGGTGGTGCCGGAGTTGGTAAAACTGTTTTGATGAAGGAAATAATTTTTAACGTTTCTAAACAAAGACAAAAAGTTTCGTCAATTTTTGTCGGTTCAGGTGAGCGTTCCCGTGAAGGTCTTGAGTTATTTTTAGAACTTCAAGAGTCAAATTTAATGTCAAAATCAACAATGTTTGTTGCCCAAATGAACGAAACTCCTGGCGCACGTTCAATGATTGTGCCAATGGGAGTTACAGCTGCTGAATATGCTCGTGACTACGAAAAAGAAGATGTGCTTTTATTTATTGACAACATTTACCGTTTTATTCAAGCTACTAATGAAGTCTCAAGTGCGCTTGAAAAAAATGTTTCAATCGGTGGTTACCATGCAACAATGGACTCTGATGTTTCTTTTATTGAAGATCGCCTTTATAAAAATGAAAATGGTTCAATTACTTCGTTCCAAACTGTTTTCTTGCCAATGGACGATCTTTCTGATCCAGCGGCTATTTCGCTATTTACTCACCTTGATTCTTCATTTGTGCTCTCACGTGATAAAATGTCAAGAAATATTTTCCCAGCTTTTGATCCTTTAGTTTCAACCTCAAACTCAGTTTCGGTAAACGTTATAGGTGAAAGACATTTTAATGCAATTATTGCCGCTAAGTCAATTATGAAAAAATACAAAGACTTAGAAGATGTTATTTTGATTCTTGGATTTGATGAACTTGATGCTGAAAGTAAAATAATTGTCCGTAAAGCGCTCCAACTTGAAAACTTTTTCACCCAAAATTTCTTTATGGCCGCCGCCTTTACTAAAGAACCTGGAGTTTATGTTCCACTTGAAAAAACAATTGACTCAGTAATTCGAATTATTGATGGTGAATTTTTAGATATTTCTCCATCAGAATTTGCCTTTATTGGCTCAGTTGATGATCTTGCTAAAAAAGAAGCCTAAAAACTTCAAAAACAAATGATAATTTCACCTTAATTTAGGTGAAATTTTTTATCCCGAGTTTCGCAGTTTGATGAAATAATCTTAAAAAGTGTCCTGGTTTAGTTTTGGCACTTTTTAACTTTTTTTAGCAAACTCAGGAAAAATAACTATCAAATCAAAAATACTCCCGAGTTTCCCAGTTTGATAAGGTAATTTTAAAAAGGTATCCGGTTTTAGGGACTTTTTTAAGTTTTTTGGTAAAAGTTACTTACAATTTTTTTAGTGATTTATTAAGATATCAAAGTAAAAATCATACCTATTTCAAATATTCGGATCACTAGGAACACCATCTCGATTTTTAAATGTTATTTGCTGATCTAAAGTGTTAAATTCAACCCTTTGCCTTAATTTTTGCAACATCGTTACTAAACCAACTTAGTTAATTTTTGTTTTTTCATAATTTATAATTATACCATAAAATTACTTAAAATGCTAGTAAATGCTAGTATAAAAATTAAGATTTTAAAATCAAGAAACACTGATTTTAAACTAGGACAAAGAAAAGTAACACTAAGGCGTTGGCTTTTTTGTCCGATTTTAGGAGGAGGCTAACACCAAAAGTGTTAGTTTTTTAAATTTTCAAATGCAACAAAAAGGAAATACTAATGTCAAGACACTTTAAAAAAGACGAGTTTGATATGATTTATAAAATTTACAATGAATTTGGATTAAAAAAACAATAAATTATATAAATGATATTTCGCCAGATACAAATTTTATAACCAGAGATCAACTAGTTCGAAGAATCAAAAAAATTATTCGGTATTATAATAATGGTATGCAAGATCAATTATTAGATAAAAAGGGTGCGAGGAGAAAGCCAGGGAGTGGCAAACCTAAAAAACAAATTGAACCCGATTGAAACGAATTTACAAAAGAAGAATTAATAGAAATAGCTAAGAGATATTACGAAACCAACAAAGATAAATCAAAATCAGGAAAACTTAGTGAAGCCAAAACACTAAATATTCCCTACAGCAAATCTGCAAAAATTTTTAATGTATGCAGACAATCAGTGGCAAAATCTAAAACTAGAGTTATAAAAGTAAAAGAGTACGAAAATGACGCAATAATTAAAAAATCCTTTCTTGATAACAAAGGTAGATATGGTCGCCTAAGGTTGAGTGCTTATATTTCTATAAAATATAATATTTACATTCACCCTCGAACTCTTGGAAGACATTTAAAAAGATTGAATTTAGTATGTAAAATTAGAAAAAAGAAGAAAGAGCGAAATTAAGAACACCAAATTCGCACTACCGGATATTGTTAAACGCGACTACAATGATAAATTAAATAGGAATATTTTTGCTACTGATATTACATATATAAAAGCTCCCAGAGATGTTAAGGAAAACCATGTATTTTTGTCTGTAATAATTGAGCATAAAACTAAAAAAATCAGAGATTTTAAATTATCTGTAAGCAATGATCTTAATTTAGTTATGGATAATATAAAAACATTTAGGTCTATTGATAAAGATTTTGTTATTCATTCGGACCATGGATTTCAATACACTTCAAAAGTCTATATTGACAAAATAAATAAAATGGGAGGAACTGTTTCGTTGTCTCGCATAGGAAATTCTTTGGATAATAGGGAGGTTGAATATTGATTTTCAATTATAAAAAGTGAATGCTTAAACGAGTTAAACTACAGTAAAATAACTTTAGAAGATCTGAGAAAAATAATTGCAGATTATATATTTTGATACAACAACTATAGAATTCAATCAATTTTAAATTGAAAAACACCACAGCAATATGCTATGATGTTATAATAATATTAAACTGTTAATTTTTTTGCCCTAGTTTATTTACCGGTGTTTTTTCATATTTCGATTCACTAAAAAGTGAATTTTTGCCTTAAAACTGGGAAACTCGGGAATAATCTTAAAAAGTGTCCTGGTTTAGTTTTGGCACTTTTTAACTTTTTTAGCAAACTCAGGAAAAATAACTATCAAATCAAAAATACTGAATTTTAAATCTAGCACTCGCAAAAGAAAAATCTACTTATTAATCAAATAAAACAAACTAAAAAAGCTAAAATTTTAACTTGAAAAGCAAAATTATGAAATTTTTAAACTGCTTTTTTAGTTTAAAACACTGGCAAAAATCACAAAAAATACAACTACTATTTAAATTCAATGCAAATAGAGAACTCGTTTTTATTTGCGTCGAGCCTAAAAAAACATATGAAGTTTTGAAAGAACAAAAACCAAAAGCCCTAAATTTGTAGATTTCTAAACAGGTAAATTTAAGGCATTCCATCATATTTAAAAATATAATGGATAACTCGCATTTTCTGATTTTATCATGCAAAAAACATGTCTTATCCTCCTTAATTCAATATTAAATTTATTAATTATTCTTAGTGATTGTTATTATAACACAAATTTTTTTTAGACCAAGCATTTTTTTTTTTTTTTTGCAAACAGTTAATTTTAAGCCATTGCACTATCTTTAAAACACAGTCCAAAATTCGCATTTTCTGATTTTTTTAGACAAAAAACATAATTAATTCCCCCTTAATTCTAATATCCAAAAATTTATTAATTCATTTTTATCAAGATTAATTATAACTGAATTTTTTTATTTTAAAAATTTAAAATAAAAAAATAAGACTCGCACTTTAAAGCAGCGAGTCTTACAAAACAATTTACAAATAATAAACGAAAATAATAACTTTATTTTGTCGCGTCAATGAAAATTTTCATTGCTTTATTGTCAGATGCATTTAAGAAGGTATCATAAGCTTTCATCATATCAGAAAGGTTGAAGCGGTGGGTAATTAGTCCATCAACTGGGAGTTTTCCGGTTGAAACAGCGTTAATTAGCATTGGTAGTGTGTTTGTATTTACTAGTCCTGTTGTAACGGTGATGTTTTTAATTCAGAGATTTTGGAGATTAAAGTCGACTTTTTTACCGTGGACACCAACAACAGAAATATTTCCACCTGGTTTAACAATTTTTTGGCAAGTGTCTCATGTTTGAGGAAGTCCAACAGCTTCAATTGCAACATCAACACCATCAGAACCAACAATTTCGTGTAATTTTTCTAACAATGAATCATCAGGAACTAGTGTGTGAGTTGCTCCTAATTCTTTAGCTTTTTCTAAACGGTTTTTGTCAAGATCAATCACGATTAATTTAGATGGTGAATATAGTTGTGCAGTTAAAAGCGCTCCCATTCCCACTGGACCAGCACCAATAATTGCTACTGTTTTACCAGGTGAAACTTGACCATATTGAACACCAATTTCGTGTCCAGTTGGAAGCGCGTCTGATAACATAACAGCTACTTCGTCAGAAATTGTATCAGGATATTTATATAAACTATTATCGGCAAAAGGAACTCTTACATATTCGGCTTGAGTTCCGTTGATCATATAACCGAATTTTCAACCACCTTCTGCTTCACGGCAGTGAGAATATAACTGTACACGACAATTGTCACACTTACCACATGGAGTTATGCAGCCAATTAAAACTTTGTCACCTACTTTAACATTAGAAACACTTGAACCTATTTCTTCAACAATACCAATACCTTCGTGACCTAAAATTCTACCTGAGGCAACTTCGGGATTTTTACCTTTAAAAATTCCTAAATCTGTACCGCAAATAGTTGTTTTGGTAACTCTAACAATTGCATCTGTTGGTTTTTGTATAACTGGTTTGTCAACATCTTCGAGGGCGATACTGTGATCACCACGATAAACTAATGCTTTCATTTTTATATAATGACCTCGTATATAATTATTTGCATAAATAATTATATAACTTTTTTTATAATAAATAAGTATTTTTATTGAAAATTTTTTTAGTCAACGTAGTGTAAAATTTCTGCCTTATTTGCCAAGGTTTTGACATTAATTTTGTACTTAGCCACAAAAACCAATTTTTTTCCCGAGTTTCCCAGTTTGATGAGATAATCTTAAAAAAGTGTCCGTTTTTTCGGCATTTTTAACTTAAAAAGCAAAATTATAAAATATTTAAACTACCTTTTTTAGTTACAACACTAACAAAAATCATAAAAAAACAACTGCTATTTAAACTTAATGCAAAAAGAAAACTCGTTTTTACTTACATTGAGCCTAAAAAAATATATGAAGTTTTGAAAGAACAATAACTAAAAGCCATAAATTTGTAGATTTCTAAACGGTCAAATTTATGGCATTCCATCATATTTAAAAATATAATGGGAAATTCGCATTTTCTGATTTTTTTATGGCAAAAACATAATTAATCCCCTCAATTCAATAGCAAAATTTATTAATTTATTCTTAGTTATGCTTATTATAACATAACTTTATTTTTGACCAAACATTTTTTTTTTTTTTTTTCAAAAGGTTGATTTTAAAATAATAAAAATTAAGATTTTAGGCAAAAAACTCGTAAATCCACGAACCTTTTGGAACTAATCTTTGCACGGCATTTCTAGTTCTTTTTCCGCCTTTTTTGTAATATTTTCTGAGTCTGTCATTCCAACTATTACCCATTTATTAGTTTTGATTCAGTTAAAAACAGTCTTTAAAGATGGTCTTTCGATGTTGGGGTAATTTTCTGCTATATAAAAATATGTTGGCTTAACTCCATGGACTTTTTTGTCATATTTTAGTGCAAAAATTCTGCTGAATTCCTCATATTTCCCTAACTCAACAAATTTGAAATAATACCTATGATAATATCTTTTTTGTCTTTTTGTTATTGCTAAATTAGCTTCATAAATTCCATATTCATTTAGATTTCTTTTAATTTCTCTCGAGACAGTTGAGGGTGAAACATTAAGTTGCTTAGCAATAAATCTTATACTTTTATTGTTCTGCAATAAAAACTCAATTTTTACTAAATCTTCGAAACTAAAATGTTTAAATTTTCTTTTTTCCATGATATTTCCTAAGTAAAAAAATGCAACAATAATATTATTATACTATATGCTGCATTTTTATCTTCTATTTAGGAAAACCCAATTTACGGGTTTTTTGCATATTTGTATTAAATAAAAAGTGAATTTTTGCCATCAAACTGTCAAACTCAGTATTTAAAAAATTTTTAGTCAACGTGGTCTAATAAAATATCTGCCATATTTTCCCAAGATTTTGTCATTAATTTTAAACTTAGCCACAAAAACCAATTTTTTTCTAATAGTTTGCCAAGAATTTTTGGACTAACAAAAAAATAAACAGAATTTAATAATGTTTTTAAAAACAAAGGCACTACTAAAATGCAAACGGGAATAAAAACAAAAATATATGGCGGAACCGGAAGGTCATAAACATTCCAAAATAAAATTCCAGCCGCTATTAATCCCACAAATATTGCTAAAATAAATCAGCGAAAAATTATGTATGTAAAGGGAGTTGTTGATTTATAATATAAGGAAAATGTTTTTTTATAATAAGAAATTTTTTTATCATTATTTTTCATTTTCTTCTAATTCCTTAAATTTCTTAGCAATAAAAATTGCAAAAATATGTCTAATATCAATGCTATGATCATTTTTGTATGAAAATACTAAATTTGGACTTAAGTAATTTAATGATAAATTGCTTATTTCGAGCTTTTCGTTGAAAGCATTAAACTCGTCTTTTGAACTAAATTCGAGCAAAGGTGAGTCAGATTTATAATGAGGATCGGGCAAAATTATATCGTTAAAAAATTTATGAAAATCATTATCAAATGCAAGACGTAAATTTTTAATTTTAGTGTCATTCTCAAATTCTTTTATTAGTTCCAAAACTGAAATTTTGAAAGGTTTTCCATAGTTTGAGAACGGATTTTCCAAGGTTAACTCGATGTTTTCAGTGAAATTTTCAATAAGTAAATTCAAATCAATTTTTTGAATATTATTCAATATTTTATCTTGATTTAAAACACAAATATATTGGCTTTTTTGTAAAATTGAATCAAAATAGCATTGAGAAAGTTTAGCCTTTGTAAAAGGTAAATTAAATTTGGAAATTTCTTTTAAATCATCTATAGTATTTTTGAATTTAATTTTATAATTTTCACTTAAATTCATGATACTTGGAAGTAATACTAATCTGCTAATTTTATTTGCAATTTGGTAAACTGGCGAAGTTATTGTTAAATTTTCAACAGTTGTTTGATATTTTTTTGGTACAAAAATAAAACTAAGTCCTTCACATTTAGTTGATTCATCGTTTTTTTTATAAATATAAGGGTCAATGATTTGTTTATCATCAAGAATTATTGTTTTTTTAATCCCTAAATCATAACGTAAATTAGAACTTGAGCAAAAATCTATATCGTTAATTTCACGAGATTTTAAAAAAGTCAAACTTTCGGCAAATGAGCCATAAAAAACAATTGAGGGGTCAATGTTTGCTAATTCATTGGCTTTTTTATAATATTTGTCAAAATTTTCATCTCTTAATTTATACAAAAGTCCAAAACTCAAGCGACTTATTAAAAATAATTTTAAAAATTTTATAGATTTAGCAATGGAATTATTATCAAAATAATCAACAAATTTTTTCCTAAGAAAAAGACCTAAAACAAAATAAACTCAAACAAAAGGTAAGGGCCAAAATGCTGCAGGACCTACTCATCATATATTTTTGTTTCAAAGTAAGCTAGCCCCAATTGCAAAAATGATAAGAAAAACCAATGAAATTATTAAAAGTGTAAGAATTTGCTGTCCTTTTTGGCCCTTTCTAATAAAATGAGAGTTTGAAAATTTAACATAATTATTTAAAATTATTGAATGCTTAGATATATTCATGAAACACCATTTTTATTAAACATTAATAATATGTACGATTTAAATATTTTTCATAAATTGCTTTTACATATTTATCATTAGAACGTTTATAGACTTCTTCTACTAATGAAGAAAGTTTTTTGGTTCCGCCGAGCAAAAACCAAACACTTGGTTCTAAAAAACGATATCAGGGAACATCATATACCTTGTGATTGATCATCTTCAATAATAGCACTAATTTACCAATAGAATGTTTCTCATCTATTAATTTTCTTGCTTTTTCCACAAAATAATCAAGATTACCATAACTATCTTGATATTGGGCGGATTCTGCTGAAGTGAAAATAGTTGTAAACAACAGAAACATATTCCCAATTTTAGCAGGATTAATCGATTTAGCCCAAGAAAACCTAGACGACAATTTTTTCACAATTTTATCGGCTACACCTCTTTTGTTTAATGCTTCCTTAATTTCTACCATTGGCGTTTTGATTTTGGATATATCTATAATTTTAGATATTCCCAAAACATATAAAGGATTGTTGGCAATGGCGGAACCAAAAAGAAAATTAACAGTAGCATCGATAAACAAACTTCCACTCAAATACCCAAGAACTGTAGAAATAATACTTGATATTATCGATAAATGATATTTGTATGATAAAACATTCTCAACAAATGTTCTAAGTCAGTAAGATAAATTCTCTCAATCAGACTCAAGCACATATTTGTCTAAGTTTGAGGTTTGATTATTTTCTAAATAATTATGGAAAGCACTATTAAAATCACTTGTATATCGTGCGTGAGTATTAAAACCAGTTTCTATATTTTTTGAATCAAGATCACTTAAGACTGAAAGAATCATGTTTTTATCAAATGTTTTTGCAGTCTTTTTAGCCTCATTCATTAGTTCGTTTATAAAATCAGAAACTTCACTTCTGCTAGGCTTTCTATTTCATCCATTTGAATAGTAATTAGAGCTTTGATGATATGGGTAATTTCCGTAACCATTTTCTAAATCTAAATGTATATGCATTTTATCTCCGAAAAATTGTTTTAGGTTTAAATTGAATTTAGGTTTAAATTGAAACCTAAAAAGATTATAGCATATATAAACAAAATTAATAATCTAAATTCAACTATTTTTTTGATTAAATTTTTTTTTAAAAAATATTATTAAAACTATAACAAAGCAATTGATTAAGTTTATTAACTCATTGGATCCACAAAATTATTTTATCAATTTTGATTAGGTTAATATGTTATAAAAAACAGCATCAAGTAAAATAAAATGCTAAAATAAATACTAAAATTTAATGCAAAAGTTAAACATACATGCAATTCTGCATCAATTATTAAATCCTAGTTTTAAACAAGATTAATTTTAAAATATCCTTATTACTAGCTTAATTTCCAAAAAATTTGAACCAAAATAAGTGAAATAATCCATATTAATACATCTTAATTAACAAGTATTAATTAAAATTTAATGATTCAAAAAAAACAACATTAGTAAAAAAATTTTTAATTTTTAAATTAGTTACTTTTTATACAAATTTGAAATTTTTTATAATATATTTTAAATTATATTGAAGAACAAAAAAAATTTTCATAAAACTCTGAATCAGTAATATTTAAACCACATCCCTTGTAAAAGTGTTAAACTTGAGAAGGACTGCATAAAGCGCAAAAAATAATAAATAAAGCGAATTCAAGATAAAAATATTTATAATTGCAAATTTTTTTAAAATAATGAAAAAAAATATTGTATAAAACTAAAAAAATAAAAAACTAGCAAAATCTAAATTAGCATATTAATATCAAGTGCATTTAAAATGCTTGTCAAAATAAACAATTCAAACGAGACAAATTACATATATCAAAATTGTTGAATTCAAAGGTTTTAAAAGCGAAATTTTACATTTACAGAAGAATTTAGACAAATTTAGACATGTATGCGACAGTAATTTGATAAGAAATTGACAAAAAAACCTTATAAAATGGGTAAAAAGTGTGATAACCAATTAATCGGGAAAACAAATATCTGTGTAAACCAAAAAAAGAAATAAACAATTAACGTTCGTTCAGAAAATGACCGTAGAATTTATCAAGAATAATGCCAAATGTTCTCAAAAGATACAGAATTGATATCGCAAAAGTTCTTGAAGCTTAAAACACTAATAAGAACAATAACAAAATAAAAAAATCAAAAATAGCACTAGAATTTGTTGCACTTCAAAGAAAGAAAATGCCAGTGGTCAATGCTATTGAATTTTTTAAATTTTTTTGCAACACGGATGATTAATATTGAAGGTAAAAAATTTGAAAATTAAATATTCCTTATTAAAAAATAAGTTTATTTATAATAATATAATAACTCATGAATTAGAGTCCTTATTATGTAAAAGTCCAAATTTTATATGAGTTAAATTATTTGTCCGAATTTTCTAAATTGGACAAAATAAAAAAACAACAAAACTAACAATCAAAATGTTGATAAAAGGGTAGTTTCTAATTTTTTCAACCTAATTTATAATGATAAAATTTTTAGTTTAAAAACTTAGCTGCCCTCTTCAATTTTTGAAACAACCCGTGAATATGTGCGTTTTTGAATTTCTTCTGGCAAATTAATAACATTAGACTTTGAAGCAAAAACATCTTTTCGTGTTGATTCGCTAAAGCCATCTGGGAATAAGTTAGTTTTTAATTTTTTGTCAGATTTATCGCCATAAAGTTGTAACATTGCATCAAAATAGGATTTAAATTGGTTTTTTGAACCATAAATTATATCATAAGAAGGTAAATTATATTTTCCATAATAACCTTTATAGTCATATCCATAAGAACGTAAAGCCAGAACAAAAGCCGCTGAGGCAGCATTATCAGAAGCAAATTGGAGTCCGTAAACTTTTTCATTGCCATCGCGAATTGAAGTTCCACTAACTCCACCACCAGAGGCAAAATTATCAATTAAAAAGCCTTGACCTGAAATCAAATAAGGGCTTGAAACATCACCTTTTTCATTAGGTGCGTGCTGAATTTTAAAATATGAACTTGTTAGTGTTGGATTTGTAATAAAATAGTCAGTAATTCCGGGCAGATTTACAAAAGAACGGTATGAGCGAGTTCAGGCAAATTCGCCGCCACCTTTTCAACGCTTGTCATCAGGGTTATTATTACGAAAAAGAGCTACATCTTTATTAAATCAAGGTGAGACTTGAAAACGTCTATTGGCAAAATCAGTCGGATTTTCATGACGATCAAGCGTTCTTTGGCTTTCATTTTGTGTTGAAGGTCAACCAAAGCCGTAAAAATCAGTTGGCGGAATTTTTTCATAAACTTTAGGATCAAGGAAGTTTTCTTCACGGCCTTGATAATGATTTTGTTGCTGGGCGGCTTCATAATAGTCTTGAGTCATTTTTTTTGCTTGAGTTTCATTGTCAAAATTAACTTCAACAACGGCAAAATCAAGAACTTCTTCAATATTTTGGTACACCTTTTGTGAAGAAAAGTCTTTTGGTGAAGACTTTAGCGCGTTTGTTCCAATTACAATTGTACGCACATTTAAAGGTTTTTTTGGCGTTTCGTTGACAAGTAGGGAGTCACGTTCATATTGGCCATCCCGACCGTTATTATATAAGTTTCCTTCTAATTCCTTAACGCGAACTTCTTCGCTGTCATAATAAGTCTCGAATCCTTCGCCAATTGATGTTGGCAATTTTGAATGAACTGGAGTTGTATTTTTTAGTTTTCTCAGAGTAATTGTTCAAGTGTTATATTGGCGAAATTCTTCACTATAATTTGACTCATCACGGCCTCAGACTTGAGTTTTGTCAGTCGGCACGTCGTTTGCAAGTCGTAAACTTCCGGCAACGTGAGCATTTGTTATGAAAAATCACTTTAGAGGATAAGATCCATTTTCTGTTTTTTCAAAGTCAAGAATTGCCGCTGTTCCAAAAGACATATCTGAACGAACTACACGTTTTGTTGCATCAGGATTTTCAATATTGTCATTAGGATCACGTTGTTTACCGTTTCTTATTCCAAAAGAAAACGAGTTTTTCGCTATTTTTCGATAAGTATCATTTGGTAAAACTCTCGGTAAACCGTTGCGATTTGATCCACCGGTTCGCTTTTCCTGGCCTCAATAAGCCGGAACTGCTGGAGGTTGTACAAAATTATTAATTAAAATACCTTTGATTTGACCATCAGTCCCAATTTCAGGCAAAGAAAATCCACGTAATTGAGCATTTTGATAGTAAGGCTGATTAGCATTCTTTGCCTGTTGGTTTAATTTTTCAAGGACAGATGAACTTGGAAGATTGAAACTTTCAGGACGAGGTTGTAAAACACTTGCGGTAGTAAATCCACCTTGACTAGAAATATTGTTTAAACTTCGATGGTATTCTAGCTCTTTTTTAGGGTCATCGTATTTATATTGGTCTTCAACAATACGTTTGTTATCTCTTCAGATCGAAAAAGTTTGACCTTGTGGCGTTAAAGTTGAAATTTTTTCAGGCGAAACTGGCTCAGGCCGAGGATGATTTGGATTTTGACCTGGGTTTGGATTTGCACCTGGATTTGGATTAGGAATTGGACTTGGATTTGGATTAGGAATTGGACTTGGATTTTGCGGTTTTGGAGTGTCTTTTTGATTTTGAACTAAACTAACAAGCTCGGAAAAAGTCTTTTGAAATTCCGCATTTTTTTCTTGATTTTGCAAGTCATTATCAGAAAAAGTGCTTAGTTTTGATAGGATTTTTTCTGATTCTTGGTTGAATTTACCTAGTTTGTCAGAATTTAAAATTTTTTTTAAATTCTGAATTTCATCGTTAATTTTTGTAAGTAAATTATTTAGGTTTTCTGAACTACTATTTTGCGAAGAGTCGAATTTATTTTTTAGATCAGTTAAAGATTTTTCAACATCACTAATGCTTTTTAAATTAGAATCAGTATTAGCACACGAAATAGCAATAATTGGTAAAATGCTGGGTAATAAAAATAGAATTTTAGACCTCAATTTCATCGCTATCTCCTCCTTGTTGACTGTTTTGGTTAGCAATTTTAGTTTGAATTAAAACATTTCCAATTTGACCGCCAAGTTGGGATTTTAGTCCATCACTTTCGACATAAATTTGGGTAATTCGTCTTTGGCCATTAGCATTTGCCGCTCTAATAAAAGACTCAAGTTGGCTTTTTGCATCTCCAGTTAGATTTTGACCTTTTAAATAAAGCGGAATTCCGTAAATTTCCTGACCATTTCGCTTAAATTGAATTTCAGTTGGCGGCGGCGGTGGATCGCCAAAAGCTAACCGCTGGCTAAATTGGGCGCCATCAAAATCAGAAATATCAACAACATAAGCATCTGAGCCGCCAACAATGTCGGGCTGAAAAATCATTCGCTTGAATTTTAGGGTTCGATTGCCTTTAAAATTTTCTTTTGCAAAAGGTTCAGGTCAGTTTTCGACATTTATATTATAAACACGGTTAAGTTCATCAAACCAAATTCCTTTTAGAGTTTTGATGTTAGTATCGGAAAAATCTAAAAAAGTCGGTCAACCACCTTTGCCGCCAAAATTACCTTGAAAAACACGTTGGTTAATTTTGGAATTAAAAACAATTTCAAGACCTTCGTTAATTTTAGCAACATCATCGCCTTTGTCAAACCGAAGTGTGTTAAAAATTATTGAAGAAGGTAGTTTTTCGCCCGAATTTTTTGTAACGTTAAACTGATTTTGATAGTCAAAACTAATAAAATCAACGTTTTTCAATGCATTTGGATTAATTGATCAATGTTGTGAGACCGCATTTGAATCTGAATAGAGTTCTAATTCTTTTAATTTGACATTTTCAAGTCCTCTTAGTCCGCGAGTTGCCGCTGGATTATTTAAAAATAAAGTCAACTTAATAACTGAAGAAGGAATTGCTTTTAGAATTGGATCAATATTTTGCAATGAATTAAGGGAACCGACATTTTGAAGAACAACAGCTTGGATTTTATTGTCTTGCTTGATTGCCTGGTTCATAATTTTTTGAAATTTATCAAAAGCATTAGCATCATCGGCATTTAGAACAATTGCTTTTATTGGACTTCGATTAGCACGGTCTTCATTTTGTTCATTTGGGGTGTATTGGTAAATTTTGATTGAATTACCTGAGACACCGTTTTCAGAAAAAATGTTTGAAAATTCATTTGAAACATCAGATTTTGTCCAACCGGTGTATTCAAGGCTTGAAATTGAACTTGAAACACGAGAATAATAACCTGGAGTGTTAAAAACTCGGCTAAGATTTTCAGCTTTTAGCCGATTTAGCGTTGGATTTTTAGCCTCATCATCATAACCTCAAGCATAAGGATTGTCTGGATCAGGCAATAAACCTTGTTTTATAAGATTAATTTCCTCGGCGGTTAAGGGTTTTGGGTTAGCTGCTTCGCGTCTTAGACGCTCTAATTCGGCTTTATTTTGATCAAGGCGAATTGCTGGGCAATCAATTGATGGCTCACAGGAGTACAAACTAAGTCGACGTCCTTCTTCTCAACTTCTTCGTGAACCAGGGGCATCATCACCATTATTTCTATTATATTCTTCGTCATAATAGCGATTTATTTCTTTTACTTGGGCATCGATATTAGCAATACGAGATTCGAGTTTTTTAATTTCTGCGCTAAATCCTGATGCTTTTCGTTGTAAGGCAAGTTGAGTGAGCCGACTTAACTCAGTACCAACTATTAAATTTGGACCTGAAGTTGCACTTTGAGGTGCAAATTTTGGTTTTAAAGTTGGTGCTTGTTGTGGAGCGGCGATTTCTGGCTTTTTCTGTTCAACTTTTTCGGGATTTTTTATTATAATTGGCTGTTTTGTATCTTCAATTTTCTGTACTTGATTAGGTTTATTTTCTTCTTTTTGCTTAAAAATTGCATTTGTAACTGGAGAATTGAATTTTAGATCTTTATCGATTTCGTTTTTGGCAATTGTTGATGGACTTGAGTTTGAATATGTGTTTTCAAAAGCCGGAAAATTTAGCGATGTTAAATATTGATTAAGAGCGCTAGCAACCGGAATAATTATTATAGGCGTGGCAGTCAAGAGAACAATTTTGCCTCTTTTGGTCAAAAAAATCATTGTCACCCTCCAAGTGTATCTTTTAGTTAATTATAACATTTTTTTATTTTTTAGGATTGGAATTTTGAAAAAATAAGGTACAATTATATTCTAAAATTAATTTTTCCTTAAATTATATTATATATATGTAATATTTGAAGTTAAGGGCGAAATTTTACAAAAGCAAAGGAGAAGAAATGCAATTTAAAAAATACTCAGAAATTCCCGAAAAGCACCGTTTTGATCTAGAAGTCTTACTTGAAGGCAAAACAATTGAGGAGAATTTTGCCGAAATAGTCCAAATTTCGCAAAAATTAATTCAAATGAAGGACCAACAATTTGATAATGTTGAAAATTTTCTTCATTTTAAAAAACTTGAAGAAGACTTTGGAATTAAATATAACAAAATTTATAATTACATTTCAAACAACATAAGCACAAATGTTGTTAGCCCTGTTTTTAGCCAACTTAATGAAAAATTTTCTTTCTTAATGTCAGAATTTGAGTCTAAATTAGGTTCGCTTGATGTTATTTTTTACAAAAATGAAGAAAAAATTCGCAGCTGAATAAATGATGAGCGCGTAAAACCTTATTTAAAAGATTTAAATTATCGACTTGATAATAAAAAACACAAACTTGATGATCAAGTTGAAGAATATCTTACAAAAACATCTTTTGGTGAAGTTTCAGTTTATAAAATTTTTTCAATTCTTTCAAATTCAGAAACTAAATTTGCTGATATTATTGATGAAAAAGGTGATAAATTACCGCTTAATTCGACAAATTATTTTAATTATTTAAAAACCGGAAGTCCTCATGTTCGTCAATTAGCCTATCAAAATTATTATTCAGCTTATTTGGAACATAAAAATACTTTTGCAAATTTATTTTATCAACATATTAAATCTGCCTCAGTTGATGCAAAGACAAGAAATTATCCTTCATTAATTCAAGCTTGCTTGTCTTCTGATCGGTTTTTAGAAGATAATTTACAAAACTTATTTAGTAATGTCGCCGCTGCATTTCCAATATTTGATAAATTTTTTCATGCCCAAAAACAATTTTATAAAGCAAAATTTGGAACAAAAATGAATCATTGAGACCGTTTAGTTCCGCTTGTTGAAATTAAAGATAATTATTCTGTTGAAGATGCCCAAGAAATTGTCCTTAAATCTATAGAACCAATGGGCCAAGAATATGTAGAAATTGTTAAAAAGTCTTTTTCAGATCGTTGAATCGACTATCACTACGTACCTTCTAAGCGTTCTGGAGCATATTCAATTGGCGGATCTTATGGTCTTGAAAAAAAATATATTCTTATGAACTTTGATTTTACAATTAATTCAGTTCATACTTTAGCTCACGAATTAGGGCATTCACTTCATTCTTATTATTCTGATTTACACCAAGATTATCACAACAGTTCATACCCAATTTTTCTTGCTGAAATAGCTTCAATCTTTAACGAATTAATGGTTGATGATTATCTTTTGAAAAATCAAGATGATGATAAACTCAAATTCGATATTGTTTTCCAAAAAATTTCAACCTTTATTTCAACAGTTCAACGCCAAGTTATTTGGGCTGATTATGAGGCTACTTTATATAAAAAAATGGACAGTGGTGAGCTAACTGGTTCATATGATGATTTTGTTAAGATTTACGAACAAATAATTAAAAAATACAAACCAAATGATGATGAAATTGACGAAAAATCCTTTATTTATAGCGTAATTGTTCCTCATTATTATTATGGGTATTATGTTTATAAATATGCAATTGGTTATCTTGCTGCTAATGTTTTCTTCCAGAAATACAAAAAAGAAGGAAAAACAGCAATAAAAAATTACATCGAAAATTTCCTTTCAAAAGGCGGATCTGATTGACCAAGCGAAATTCTCAAAAATGCTGGAGTTGATCTTAGCGATCCAGGAATGTACCGTCAAGCCTTTTCAGTTCTTGAAAGTCAAATTGATGAGTATATTCGTCTAGGTAAAAAAATATTTAATATCGATTTTTAGTCAAATTTTAAATATCTTATCCAAAATTAAAAAAGCATGTGAATTTTCCACATGTTTTTTTGTTCTTTAAACAAAAAAATAATTAATCTGAGTTTACCAGTTTGATCAGATACCTTAAAAATGGTTCAGTTTTAGCCGCCTTTTCAAGCTTTTTAACTGCCAAACTCGGGAAAAATAACTGTCACAGCAAAAAAAGCACTAAATTTTAAATCTAACACTCACAAAGAAAAATCTATTTATTAATCAAATGAAACAAACTAAAAAAGCTATAATTTTAACTTAAAAAGTAAAATTATGAATTTTTAAACTGCTTTTTTAGTTTAAAACACTGGCAAAAATCATAAAAAATACAACTACTATTTAAACTCAATGCAAATAGAAAACTCGTTTTTATTTAAATTGAGCCTAAAAAAACATATGAAGTTTTGAAAGAACCATAACCAAAAGCCTTAAATTTATAGATTTCTAAACGGTTAAATTTAAGGCATTCCATCATATTTAAAAATATAATGGATAATTCGCATTTTCTGATTTTTTTATGGCAAAAACATAATAATTCCCCCTTAATTCAATATTAAAATTTATTAATTTATTCTTAGTTAGTCTTATTATAACAGAAAATTTTTTTAGACCAAGCATTTTTTTTTTTTTTTTTGCAAAAGCTTAATTTTAAAATAATAAAAATTAAGATTTTAGGTAAAAAACACGGATTTACGGGCATTTTTGCGCATTTGTGTTCACTAAAAAGTGAATTTTTGCATCTAACTGCCAAACTCAGGAAAAACAATTAATTGTTTTCATTTAGTCAGTCAAAGCCATTTATTCCGTGATACTTAATAAGGCTAGCAATCTTTTGGTTGCCACTTTTATTATAAAAATCAGAATCAAAACTTATAATTGTAAGTTTATTTGTGATTATTCTTTCGGCAATAATTTTTTCTAATTCAGCTAAAAATCAAGTTGTAAAATTACTAATTATATCTAATTCAACAATTAGAACATCAACATTTTTTAATTTTTGTGTTAATTTTGTCTTGTTTTCGGTAATAAATTGGCAAATTTCAGACAAGTTAAAGTAGCCAACATTAATTTTTCGAAGTGCAAAAAAAACAGTAAAACATTTCAAAAGTAAGGTTTGTGAAACACTATCTCAATTAGTTCAGTAAACCAAAGTTTCGCTGTTTTTGTTTTTGTTTAAATAAATTTTAAATTTTTCTAATAAAGGTAAAATTGCGCCGAATTTCCCAACATTAAGTTGTTTCATAATTTTGACAAAATCTTTAAATTTAGGAAAACTTATTTCTGGCAAAAGTAAAAATTCAGCTCATTTTTTATTATCTTCTGATCAAAGAAAAACACATTTTTCTTCAAGTTTTCTTGTTTCAGGTGCCCTTATTATTTCAAATTTGTAATTAGGAAACTTTTCTCACTCAGTTGCGCGCCAAAAAAGGTCTAAATTTTCGTAATACTCATTTTTATCAATTTTGAGCTGTTTAATTCAACTGGCGAATTTTGGATTTTTAAGAGCTGATTCATAAGTTAAGTCTAAAAATTTATTATCTAAATTTGCTAATATTTGACTATTTTTAAGGTCTTTTTTATCATTTTTAATAACTTCATTATTTTTAGGACTATCATGATCATCATTAGTTAAAATTTTTTCTAAAACGTTAATAAGTGATTTTGCTATCTCTTTGTTGTTGGAATTACTGCTAGTTGTTTTTTTAGTTTTTGGGCGAATTTCTGTCATATTTTACTTAGTTTTTAATTAATTTCATTTTCATCAATAAATCAGGAAATTGCATTTATCATTTCAGGTGTTTCAACTTTTGATTTTTTAGAACTTTTTGGCTTAGAGATTTTTTTAGGACTTGATTCAATGTTAGTTATTTTTTTAGTTTTTGCACTTTCAGATTTATTTTTATTTTTTATTTTTGTTCTAAAAATCTCTTCAAGTTCAAGTTCAACATCTGCGCCACTAATAATTTGATCATCTCACAAACTATCAAGAATCTTTTTAATATAGTTAAATTTTACTTGATTACCAACTTTAAAACAATATTCAATAACATTATTAATCGCTCAATTAGAAAAACTTTTTTCTTCGACATATTTTAATAATGAATTTCGAAGTCGAGGTTTCATTGAATATCCAGTTAAAAACAAGTGGTATTTTTCAAAGTTTAGTTCTTTTTTTGCTTCATTGTTGTCAGTATTTTTAACACAATTAAAAATAGTTGAAATGTTTTGGTTATTCTGTCCAAAAATTTCATAAAATTTTTTTGAAAGATTATGGAAATTGTCAGTCTTAATTTGCCTAGTGTCAAATTTTTCAAAATTATTTTTAAATTTTGATACCAGGCTTAAATATCTTTTATCAGTAATTTTTTCAGTGATTAGTGGTTTTAAATAAGGATTTTTGTCAATTTGCTCTGAATTTAAAGGTTTTTTTATTTCAATTAAATATTTTTCCTTTTGGGAATCATAAAAGGTTTGAATTAAATTTAGACATTCCAAAATTTCACGAGTTTTATTAAAATTGTCAAGGTTAATACTGTAAATTTTGTCCAAAAAATCAAAGTTAATTGGCTCGTTTGCGTTTTTGATAGTTAAAAAATATTGGAACAAAAGATAACCTTGAAATTTAACAACGGGAAAATAAAAATATAACAAATTATTTAAATCATTTTGATCAATATCAGAATTTGAAATTACATAACAGGAATGCATAGCAAAGTGAAATTGTAGCCCTATTTAAAAATTTTTGTGAAAAATTTTGGGAAAAATGATGGCCTTTTTCACCTCGAATTTGAGATTTTGACATTATAAAATCTTATTTTATTGCCATTTAATGCCTGGTTTTTTTCTCAAACTTCTTTTTTGACCTTTTTGGATTTAATGTTTAAAAGTAGTTGTTTCCTTGAAGCTCTAATTCAGACAGTTTTTCAAAAAAAGGCCTGAAAATCGGCGTTTTTTGTCCATAAATTAGGTATTTCGACAAAATGATAATAATTATTTCTTAAATGTTCTTCTAAAATTGGATAGATTTTCTGTTCAATAAAATCACGATTTTGCTGGTTTTCAACCATAAAATCACGAAGTTTATTTTTATCAAGGATGTTATTGTTAATAAAATCAGGTTTAAACTTTTTAACTATTTCAAAACATGGGTTATTTTCTAAAAAACAATTAAAATAAAATTCATCTGTATACAAAACAGAATAACCAAATTTTTCAACTTCCTTCAAAAAAGTTGTTTTTCCACTTGCATAAAACCCAACTATAGCAATAGATTTTGGCTTGAAAATGAAATTTTCAAGCGCTTTTGCCACCCCGAATTTCCTTTTATAGCCGATAATATGAGCATGTTTTTTTAGTTTTCTGGGCGAATTTTTCATCAAAATTAACGTCTGGACAACATTTTTTGCTGAAATGTCGTTTTCAGAATCGCCAATATGAAATGAATAATTTAGTGAGATATTAGCAACTTTTGAGATAAAAACGGCGGCTTGACCTTTTGAGGCATTAGAATCAGTAATTTCAAGAACAAATCCCTTTTCAATAGTATAAATTTGAATTTTTTCAGAAAACAATTCCTCAAGAAATTTTCTAAATTTACTTATTTTAAAAATATTAGGTGAAAAAATCAAAATTTTTTTGACACTTTTTGGTAAGTCAACTTTATTAATGTTTTGTACTTCTAAATTTGAAAAAAATTTTGAAAGAAGATACAAAAAACTTTTTGAAGGAGAAAAAATAACTTTTGAATCAAATGAAATTGAAACATTTCACTTTTTTGCAAAAGCGAGAATTTGTTCTACAATTTTTTGATTAATGACGGATTCAAAGATTAAATTTAAATTTTGGTCATAAATTTCAGCGCCATTTTGACAAACATAAAAATTTGCAGAAATTTTTTTGCCAATATTAACAATATCAGGTGAAAATTTTCTTCCTGTTGAAATTACAATTTTACATTCTTTAGATAATTTTTTTACTGAATGCAAATTTGTATCTGAAATTTGGGCATTTTTGCCCTTGCCAATGTCTAAAAGGGTACCATCAAGATCGATAAAAGCAATTTTATAGAACATATTTAAACCAAATTTGCAATATTTTCAGCAAAATTATATAAAAAATGCTAAAATTATATAATATTTTAATAAGTGTTTTTTCTAGTTGAAAAAATGTTTTTTAATATTACTAAATTATAATATAATTTTGAGTTTTAGTACAAATTAAGGATTTATTTATGAAAAAGCAAAATATATTTCAAAAGATTGCCAATTTGAATTCAGATTCAAGGAAAAAACAACAAGAAAAAGCGCCAGCCAAAGCTAAAAAAGTTTGAATTCCAATTACTTTGACTGCCGGTTTTCTAACTGTAATTGGCCTTGGGGTTGGAATTCCTTTGTCTTATTCAAGTGGTTCTAAAACTAATCTAGAAATTCGCGATCCTAAATCCAATATAGTAATTCTTAAGTCCCCTATTGCAGACAAAAATATCAAAGTTGAAGAATTATTGAGTGTTTTTAAATCTGACAATTCAAAACAGCGCGATGATCTCCGTGAAGCTCAAAAATATTTAATTGAATTTTTATATAATCAAGAATATGAAGCATCCAAAGTGTTTCAAGCAGCCTGGGAAAACACAAACACTGACAAAACTCAAGGAAATTCCCGCCGCTTTACATTGCAGTCCTTTGAAGAAATACGTCAATCCCAACGAAATTTTCTTAACGATGAGCGTAGCAGATACCAAACCACTTTTGGCTTTAATAATTGAGAAACTGAATTCAATAAGTATTTAAATTCAGATCCACGTTTTAATAATGCAGTTAATATTAACCAAGCAGTTGAAGCGCTTTCAATTAATGCAGCACAAAATGTCGCTTTTGCCCGTTTTAAATTGGGAATTAATAAAAATTTTACTAAAAGTGATATTGAAGATCGAATTTTGAAAGATGATATTAAGGACGAAAAAGGACAAGTAGTTTATAAAAAAGGCGAAAAATTATTTGCTGGCTTAATTGAGATTGGCAAAAACGGCTTTGGTCCAAATATTGTTAGTCCAAATCCGACCTCAGCGACAAATGATCCTAAAATTTCTGCTTTTATTACTAACTCTTTTATTAAAGAATATGTAAATCCGACTAAAATAATTAACGAAATTTATTTTGATCCAAAAGCACCTTTGGCCGGAAACTTCAACTTTTTTGAAATTTCGCAAATTTCAATTAATGCAAAACCAAATGCAAAAGATGCAAAATCACCATGAACTGTTGATAAAAAAACTCTCCAAGAACTTTTAACTTATAAAGTTTTAAAAACAAGTTCTGAATCATCACTTGCTGAGCAAGTTAGCAATAATTTGGAATTAATTGAGAATTTTAAAGGCGGAAATTCTACTGATCCAACCCAAAATAATCAAGATAAAATTCTACTTTCTACTCTGGATTATGAAAATAACAAAAAAAGTGCTGAAATTTTAGACCAACTTCCGATTGCTTCACTTAGCCAAACTCTAACAAACAATGAAGCTGGTTATATTTTTGCTTTTTTAGAAAATTCAACCTCAGCTGAGCCAAAACAAAAACTTTTTAGCAAAACTTTAATGGAAAAACTTAAAGATTTGCTCTTTAAAAATGCCCAAAGTTTACTTGTTGATCCTTCTGAGCTAAATTCTAAGCCAATTAGTGAAATTAGAAGTTTGAATCAACGACTTCACTCATACATTCAAGGGCTTTCTGATAATGAACTTGCTCAGGCAGGAAGGGCGTTTTTAGAAACTTTTGGCGCAGATGAAAATGATAATCGTACTCATTTAGTTTATAATTTAGGTGATAATTTGAAATTAGTGCTTGATTCAAAAGGGATGAAAGTTTTGAGTTTAAATAAAATTAGCAGTCTTGAAGAATTTAACAAAATAATTTCGCACCAATTGCAATTAAGTGCTAATAATCAAGTTGACTCAAAACAAAATTCAACAATAAACATGAGTCAACTTTTTGCCGATATTTCGAATAATAATTTTATTCAGTCGCTTTTAGTTCGTGATGCAAATTATCAAAAACAACTTTTAGAGTCAAAAAAAACAACAGTTGAGCAAGAAAAAACCAACTTTTTAAATTCAGTTTTACAATCTTCTGAAAATTTTTTGAATTTTTACGTTCTTTCTCAAGTTTTAAATATTAACCAAAAGTTACAAGATTATATTTCCAATGCAACTTTAAATGATTTAAGTGCAGATTTTTGATATAATAATCAAAAAGAACGTTGAGAATTGAAAGCCGATCCATCAAAAGAGTTGCGCCAGGCGATAATTGACAAACTTGAAAGTCTTTTTCGATTTAGTCGCTAGTTGAAAGGAACATTTGTGAAAAATCACCCCAAAAAAAACAAATTTTTAAAAAAATTACCGTTTTTCTTAGTTTTAGGTACATCTTTTAGTGCTTTAGTTTCTTGCACCGTTGATGTTAATTCGTCTGAAAGGTTTGATGAAGATCGAAAACTAAGTTCAAATGATGTTAAGGATTTTGTTGAAAATGCCTTTGTTGAAAATATTTTAGCCCAAAATATTTTCAAAACCGGCTCAAATTCACTTGCTAGTGAATTTACAAATACAAATTCGCAATTTTTTACCCAAGCAAAAGCGGCTTTTGATTTTTACCAAAACTACCAAATTAGTTTGGATCCAACTTATAGTTTAAAATTAATTGCCCAATTACAAAGTACTAATGCAATTTCAGCAAGTGATTTTGCACTTTTATCACCTCAGGCTGGTTATAATAAGACTTTTAATGATCAAGCTTTTATTGTTTTATACAATAATTTTTCAACCGGAATTGCCCGTGAAATAAATAAAATGTTGCTAGTTAAGGCTTATTTAACTCAACTTGATCAGCCAAATTTGATTAAAGATTCTCAAATTTACAAAGATGGTATTTCAACAAGAACATCCTTTACATCACGGCAAATTTTTCAAAATATTGATCCAAATTCACCTGATTTTTTTCTAATTCACTTAATGTTAACAAAAAATCCGGTTCAAGTTTGGCAATTTGAATCAAGCGACCCAAATAGTATAAGTACTTTTTCACAACTAAAAATTAAAGATACTAATACTTTTAACACACTTTTACGTAGTGAAAATATTAATTCTAGATTAACTCGCAAAGAGCAACAATTTGAAAAACTTGGTAAAAATGACGATATTGATACAACATTATTGCTTGGATACGCTGGAATTTTATACCGTCAAAATGCTTCTTTAGGTGATTTATCCTTCCAATTTAACGATCTTAGAATTCAAGGTCAAACTAAGTCTGGTTTTTTAGATCCAGCTTCAAATCTTCTTTGGTCAGCTAAAGATTTCCAGAATTTTAACTTAATTAATCAAGCAAAAATGTATCCTGTTGAATTAAGTCCAAATTTTGACCGCAAAAAAACTAAAGATCAAGTCCAAATTTCTGACTTTGAGATCAAAATTCCTGCGCAGATTCCGGGAGTATCATATAAAATTAAGAACGTAATTCCGACAAAAGATAATGATGCTAATAAATTTGCCGTTGGTGTTCTTGTCGAAATTAGTATAAATTCTTCAAAATTTTATTACAATGTTGATGTTAGTTGAGATGAAAATAAAGTCCTTTATAATCCTCAAATAAATGCTGAAGGTCAAAATTTACCAAAAATTGATAACGGAATTGCGGCAGTTAGTTCTGATTTGTCAAAAATATCGGTCAAATATTATAACAAATTAGCTCCTCTATATGATAAAATAGTTGAAGAAAATAACACAAAACAAGTTTACTTTTCGCTTGAAAATACACCTTGAAATACCCAAGAACAAAAAACAAAACTAGCTTATTCATTATATCTTGCTGATCAAGGCGGAATTTTCCGTGATGCTAAAAACTTTTTTGAATCAATTGGATATAAAATCGAATCTAAGGATCCAATTGTAAAAATTAGTTAATTATTAGAAAATTTTAGGGGAAAAATGGAAAATACAACATTATTTTTAGATATTATTGCAAAAAAATCACCAGCAAAAATTATTTTTGAAGATGATCAAGTTATCGCTTTTTTTGACAAGTTTCCGGTTTCACCTGGTCATTTTTTAGTTGTGCCTAAAAAATATTCACGAAATTTATTTCACATTTCCGATGAAGATCTTACTTATTTAATAAAAATTGCAAGAAAATTAGCATTAGAGCAAGTTAAACAACTTGGCGCAACTGGTTTTAGACTTCAAGTTAATAACGAAAAAGATGCAAAACAAACAATTTTTCATACACACATTCACATTATTCCCTTTTATAAAAAAGAAGAATAGTAATAACTAATTCCCCTTTTTTGAATTAAATCTCAAAAAAGCGGAATTTTATTTTACATAAACTTTCAAAATTATTTCAACTAAACTATAATTTTTTGCTCTTCCCTAGTTTCCCAGTTTATCGAGATAATCTTAAAAAAAGTGTTTGGGACACTTTTTTAACTTTTTGGCAAAAGTTAATTACCTATTTTAAAACACTGGAAAAATCAATTTATGGACTAAACAACAAAAATCATAAAAAAATACAACTACTATTTAAACTCAATGTAAATAGAAAACTCGTTTTTACTTACATTGAGCCTAAAAAATATATGAAGTTTTGAAAGAGCCATAATTAAAAGCCATAAATTTATAGATTTCTAAACGGTTAAATTTAAGGCATTCCATTATATTTAAAAACATAACGGAAAATTCGCATTTTCTGATTTTTTATGACAAAAACATAACTAATTCCTCCTTAATTCTATATTAAAATTTATTAATTATTCTTAGTGAGATTATTATAACATAATTTTATTTTAGACCAAGCATTTTTTTTTATTTTTTTTCAAAAGGTTAAATTTAAACTATAAAAATTAAGATTTTAGGTAAAAACACACAGATTTACCGTATTTTTACCTATTTATTTTCAATAAAAAGTGAATTTTTGCCATCAAGCTAGGAAACTCGGGGTTGAAATAAATCTAAAAAAAGCTGAATTTTATTTTACGTAAAGTTTCAAAATTCTTTCAACTAAATTATAATTTCTTGCTCTTAAGGCAATTCCGGAAGTTAAGTGGGATGTCAGCCCGAATTGATCATAAAAAAGCGAATGAACATTGCCATTTACAGTTAAAATTGAACGATTAATAAAAGCAAGGCTGCCATCTGCATTAAAAATTCCACTTCCTGAAGCTCCAGGTCCGTTTGTTGCAAAAAAATTAGCGGCAACTAAACGAGGGTCATTAGCATCTCGGCGGAAATTTATACCTTTAAAAACATTTTTTGAAAATAAATTATTTGCCCAAAACATCCCTATTTTTGTTGTATAGTCAAAATCACCATCCTCTCAAATCCGGTCTGAAATTTTCAACGGTGGAAATTTTGAAATTTTTTGTCAATATTTTTTAAATTCAGCAAAATCCTTGATAAAATTTTGGAATTTCCCATTATTAAGCGAGTGAGTTGAATTTATAAAATTTTGTTGGTGGTCGCTAAAAAATTTTATAAGTTTATCAACATCGTTTATAAATTTTGAATAATTAAAATAAAAAACTGCAATGTCAAAGTCGTAATTGTCTCATTCAGCCAGTTCGAAATAATTTTGATACAAATCCTCCATATATTGATTAATTTCTGCATTATTTTGGAAACTAAATGGTAAGTTAGGTACTCCTTTTTTTATTTTTTCTTCTTGTTCAAAAAGGCGAAATAAAATGCGATTATCCAGTTCTTTTATCTTAAAATCATCATAATATTGTAAAAATTTAATTAGTTTTGCATTTAGTTGATTTTGGCCAACCTTTTTATTCATTAATTTTCAAAAAGGTATTTTGCTATTTCCTACATGAATAACGTGAGCATTAGTCAAAAAAGCTGCTTTTTCGGCATTTGCATTTAAAAAAATGCCTGTCCCAGACGCAAAACGCATGTTTCTTGTAAAAATATTGGAAAATCTTTTTTGCTCAAGACTATCAGAATTAAACCCAAATCAAGGTAAATTATAATAATTTCCTAAAGCGGGGCGGTTAAAATAAGCAAAATGATTTTGTTTAGCCGCAATACTAGCAACTAAATTTGGATTCATTTTATTAAGCAAATAAACTTTTAAATTATCATTTTTCTGCCCAAGAAAGGTGTTCTGGTTTTCTTTTTTAACAACATTTTCCCAATTTCTAAGAAAATAGCGGCTATAATTTGAAACTTGATTGTTTGAGGCTTTAAAATCATTTTCTGTAAGATTTGATAATAAATCTGTGCGGAAATTGCGAATTGATTTATTGTTTACTTGAACAAAATCAAAAACAGGTTGATTTTGTCCGACTGATTCAATATCATTTCCGGTTTCAGTTTTAACTTCCGTGTCAGTTGTTATTTTAGAATCCGGCTTTAATGAATCAATTTTTTCTGGCTGTTTTTTCTTATCTTCATTAGTTTCAACTTTGGGCGGAGTAGTTTGAATTTCGGGCGGAGTAGTTTCAACTTTGGGTGGATTAGTTTGAATTTCGGGTGGTTTAGTTTCAACTTTTGGTAAATTATCTTCAACTTTGGGCGGAGTAGTTTGAATTTCGGGCGGAGTAGTTTCAACTTTGGGCGGATTAGTTTCAATTTCTGGCGAATTATTTCCAACTTTGGGCGGAGTAGTTTCAACTTCTGGCAAATTATTTCCAACTTTGGGCGGATTATTTTTTACAAACTGAATTTGCGAAGTGCAACTTATAACTGCAAAAGGACTTAGAAAACCTAAATAAAACAGATATTTTGATAAGTTTTTCATAATATATCTCTCTATTAGTTATAAATCAGCAATTTTTTAGATTTAAATTGAAAAAATTGCTTTGATTTTGTAAATTATACAATATAATTTTTAAATATTTAAAATTTTATCAACTTACAATTAATCAAAAAAAGGAATCTCATGAAAATTCAAAGCGCCCGAAAACTTGGTTTTTTTGCAGCCTTATCAATGCTCGTTGGCTCAGTTGTCGGAATCGGAATTTTTTTCAAAAATAATAGCATCGCCCAAACCACTAATAATAATGGTTATGCTTGACTTTTTGCTTGAATTGTTGGAGGAATAATTTCGCTTTTTGCTGCAATTAGTTTTTCTGAAATTAGCTTTTTGAAACAAACCAAACTAAATGGGCTAGCAAACTGGTCTTACCAAATTGGTGGTAAAAAAAGTGGTTATTTTGTCTTATTTAGTTACGGATTTTATTATTTAGGAATGCTAAGCCTAATTTTGGGAATATTTTCGTCTGAAATTACAATTTGGTTTTTTCAGACAGCTAGTGGCTCTAGTTTTTCATTTCCGTTTTGGGCGCATATATTATTAGGTGCTTTTTTTACTATTTTGTTTGTAACAACAAATTATGTTTCTGTTAAATTTTCCGGATATGTTGCACTTGTTTCAACAGTTTTAAAATTTGTTCCATTAATTATTGCCGTCTTTGCTGGGATTTTTTTTCCAACAACTCATAATGCCGGTGGTTCTAGTGCTTTTGTAGTAACTGAAAAAAATAGTTTTGATTTTTCAAAATTAGGCTTGCACTTCCAGCGGTTTTGTTTGCTTATGATTCATTTCTTTCAGTTGGTTCAATTCATAATAAAGTTCAAAAAGCAAGTAAAAGAGTCCCTTTGATTATTACAGTGGGGATGATTTTAATTGCTAGCGTTTACACTCTTATTGGTTTATCATCAGCGCTGCATAATAAGGGAACAATTTCAGGTCTAATTAGTGACGTTTTCCCGGCTAATGCAGCCCGTGGTATTACTATTTTTGTTGCTGTTTTCCTTTTGATTTCAACATACGGTGTAGCTAATTCTTTAAATGCTGCATTTGTAAATCAAGTTAGAGATCTTGTAAAATTAAATGCAATTGTTGGCGCTCATAGTTTAAAAAAGAAATATTCTAACGAAAAAGTTACAATTTTTTATCTTTTTATTACATTAGTGTTTTGGGCGCTTGTTATTTATATTCCTTCGCTAGCCATTAAACTTCCAAAAAAAGATGGAACAGGAATTGGATTTGGTAGTGATGTTATTGTTGATTCGATGTCCAATTTCCCTTCACTAATTTTCTTTGGTGTATATATGGCAATTATTGTCGCCTATTCACGCAAAAAAATAAAGTATCCTAATTCAATTGAGCGTAAAATTAACCCAAAATTATATTGAATTTCAGCAATAATTTCTTCAAGTTTAATTCTAATTGCCGTTGCCGCCTTTATTTATTCACAAATTTATGCCGTTGCAACACAAGCTCATTCTTCTTCTGGTGCTGGAGTTTTTGCTGATAATGGTTTAATGCTTACAAATATTGGTAGTTTTCTAATTTTTATTACACAAATATTAATATTTGTTTCTTTCCCTTATATTAATTACTTCTTAATTTCTAAAGTTGATAAATTTGATTTGTTTGATAATTTTGACTCAGCTAAAATTGAAAAAGCTGAATAAAAATCAAATCTATTGAGAAATTTATTTAACCTTTTTTCATTTTATTTATTTAAAAATAGTAATTTTGTTAGTTAAATTTATGTTTGCTTGCAAAAATGTGCCTCCCAAGTTTCCCAGTTTGATGACATAATCTTAAAAAAGTGTCCTGGTTTACCATCATACGTAAAAATATATTTTCCCAGTTATCATGTAAGGAGAGCAAGAATGATAAAGGGAAAATTCGATAAGAAGGAATTTATACCAAGAGAAAAAATGTTAAATGTTGAAAAGGTGCATTTTTTATATGGAGAAGCAATTAGATTTAGTAACCAAGGCAAAAAAACAATTAATTAAACTAAAATATATAGAAATTAATATTAAAAGTCGCTGTTCAATTCCAAACATGATTAAGGACGATGTTGATTTATCGTTTGATTGTAAATATGATAATTTTCCATTTCCAATTTTTTATACAATTACCTTAACAACGGCTTCAATCCTAATCCAATTGAAAGAATTATTAGTTTAAATTATAAACAAGAAGATTATGTTTATAATTTAAAACTAGAAGATATCCCAAAAAGTGCGTTTTTTTCCAAAAAACTCAATAATTTTCATTTTTATAATGATATTAGGTGTTTAATTGGCGGTTGAGCAAACATTGAATATTGTGAAAAAATGGAAAAGAAAATCTTCGTCTTATCTCTGAACTTTATTCTTCATGTGATTCATACGATGGTAAAGGTTTTGAAGAGGTTGTTGTTGTCTTTGAAAACTTTGATGATATTGGAAAATGCGAATTTTCAATCTCTTATCCGGCTATTTTTTGAAAAATATTTAAATCAAAAACCGAATTAAGAGAAATTGAAGCTTTAATTATTAAGGAAATTCAGGAAAGTGTTCCTTATGCAAAGCCAAAAAATTTAGCAAATTACCATGAAAAAATCTTTGATTTTTTATCAAATAGATATGAATATGGCGCAAAGTTTGTAGATATAAATAAAGCATATTTAGGACAAAATGTAGAAAATATCTACAATTTGTTATTAAAAGAGAATTATAATTTTGACGAAGAAACCCAAATCGAACCAATTCAAAATGTATTTACTTTTGAAACTTATGAAAATTTGCTTAAAAAGTTTGAAAAATACGGGGTTAAAAAGCTTAATTTAAACATTGAAAGTCGCGATAAATTTATTCTTAGTTGATTTGATAAATTTGGTCCAGAATATCGAAAGTATTGCATCGAACTTTTTGCTAAAGTCGGCCAAACTTATTATGATCATGCGAATAATTGGACAAATAAAATCGAATTAATCTTCTTGTTGCAAATTTTATTTGGTCCAAAATATTGAATTGAAGATCTAGATTTTTATTATCCTGATGAACCTGATTTTCTTATTCTGCCAAGCTGAGCAAAATTAAAACCTGAAAATTTCGAAATTTTTTACCTTGGTGGACAAGAATATGGCCTTTTTGATGAAATAATTTCCCAATTTGACTCAAAAAAGCCAGTTTTTGATTTCAACCATATTACAAGTCCGCCTATGGGGATGGCGATGCATGAATTTTGCCAATTGCATTGAAAAATTTCATTTTATTGTATGTTGATGGTCAAAAAATTTATTACTGAATTGGCCATTCAAATTTGTATGATGATATTTATCAAGGTAAATACGAAATTTTAAAATATTATTTCAAACAAAAATTGGTCAAACTTGAACAAGATATTTTTTTGCGTGACGGCAATGATCCGGCCTTCTTCGTTTCTAGATCACCAAGGCAAATTGATTTAGATAAAAATGTGATTGAATCATCTATGGAAGAATTAATTTTATATCGGGATGCGTTGAATAAATATCTAAAAGAAAGGGACCATGAATTTGAGTATTTTAGACGCTTTCTAGAAAATACTAATTTATATAGCCAACAAGAAAAAGAATTAATTTTACAACAACACGTTCTCTTTTCTTGAGATAATGATGATAGAACAGAATATTATGATGAAATTGCAAGAGTAGATTTTCGCGGTTATAAAAGTAAAAAATATCTTGAGATAGAAGGTGAATCGTAAATCTTTTTGTTAATTAATGAATTTAAAGACAAAAGATTTAAGTTTATTTTTAAAATTCATAACCTGTTTTTCATTTTTATCTATTTAAAAATAGCAATTTTATCAGTTGAATTTATGTTTATTTGCAAAAATGCTGCTTTGAAGTGTTAAATTCAACCCTCTGTCTTAATTTTTGCTAGTGTTTTAACTAAAAAAGCAAAATTATGAAATTTTTAAACACTGCTTTTTAGTTTAAAACACTGACAAAAACCATAAAAAAATACAACTACTATTTAAACTCAATGTTAATAGAAAACTCGTTTTTACTTACATTGAGCCTAAAAAAACATATGAAGTTTTGAAAGAACAATAATTAAAAGCCTTAAATTTGTAGATTTCTAAACGGTCAAATTTAAGGCATTCCATCATATTTAAAAATATAATGGATAATTCGCATTTTCTGATTTTTTTATGGCAAAAACATAACTAATTCCCCCTTAATTCAATATCAAAATTTATTAATTATTCTTAGTAAGGTTGATTATAACATAACTTTATTTTTGACCAAGCATTTTTTTTTTTTTTTGCAAAAGATCAATTTTAAAACAATAAAAATTAAGATTTTAGGTCAAAAGACAAGGATTTACCGGTATTTTTGCAAATTTATATTCAATAAAAAGTGAATTTTTGCCATTAAATTGGCAAACTCAGGAAATGTGTCTGAATTTTAGTGTAATTTATTTTTAGCAATTGATTAACATAATAACTTATTCTTTTAAAATACAATCTTTTTAGGTATTTTTCCTAAAAAGTTTTTAGTATATGTTAAAATTTTAATACTAATAAATTTAATTGAAAAAAGTCAAAAACATGAAGAAAAAATTAAAGTTTTTTAAGTTTATCACTAATATTTTCGCTTTCACTTCACTGACACTAAGCGTTTTTGGTCCGCTTTGACATTTTCAAAATACAAAAACCTATTCAGACTTTAAACTTGAAACACGTGATATAAATCTATTAAATTCAAAAAAACCGGTAAATTTTGATGATTTTGTCCAAATTGTTTCAACTAAAAACCAACAAAATTCGCTTGTTATTAATGCAAATATTAAAAAAGCCAAAACACATCTAAACAAAACAAGCACTAATTCAGACTCACCTAATCTAGATGATATTCAGATTCAAATTAATCAAGAAGGTGAGGTAATTTTAAATAGTGCTTCACTTGAATTTGTTAACAAAAAAGCTGAACTCTATTTTGAAGAAGGTATACCAAAACTAAAATTAGAAGGTTATGTTTTTGACTTTAGAGAGCTTAAAAATCAAACTCGAGTTGAAAAAACCTTCTTTTTCCTCTTGCCTTTTATTCCATTTATTTCAAATGCTGTCGCAGCTGCCATTGCCGCAGTAGCAGTTTCCACAGCTGCTGCGGTAGTTGTGGAAACTTTTCCAAAGGTTGTTGATGATGTAGGTAGATGATTTGGGAACCGTGAAAGTTACTATTCGTCAGATGATTATACCCCTGTTCATGAGCCAACTAATAATAACCCTGTTACTTGAAGAACTGAAAGCTCAATTGTGGTTGACTTAGATAAACTGCCAAAAGCAAAAGGTGAGCCTAGCATTAAAGAAATAGCAAATATAGCGACTTTAGAACTTTCTATTGTAAAAGCAAAAGATAAGTGAAAATTAAGACAATACACTGGAATCCATCCTGCCTGATTTTTTAATTTTCACAATGAAGAGTTAGAACCTTATTTTGTTATTAGTGAACAAGCAATTCCAGAACCTGCTGCCTGACTTTTAGCTGTTGGAAGTTTGCTAGCCCAATCAGAATTAACCAAAATTATTATTAATAGCTTGCTGCCTAGTTCAGTAAAAGATAAAATGAATAAAAATAAAGGAGACCGTAAAAATATGGATAACAAACTAAATTCACCTATTGATTTTTATTCATATAATCAATCTGTTATGAAGAGTTTGGCTGAAAAAACAAAATATACAGCAAATTTGATAGTGGGAAATAGATGGTCATGAGATCCAACTAATAATTTAAATAAAGATATCGGTTTTGCTAAAGATCGCTTTGTTGTTGGAGAAGGCCTAGCTAGTGATGCTATTGATTGAGCTGACCCTAAAAATGTGTTTGATATTGATGATCCAAATAAAAATACAAATAAAAATACAAATACAAATAAAAATAAAAATAAAAAAATACCATCATACATAAAAATATATTTTCCCAGTTATCATGTAAGGAGAGCAAGAATGATAGAAGGAAAATTCGAAGAGAATGAATTTATACCAAGAGAAAAAATGTTAAATGTTGAAAAGGCGCATTTTTTATATGGAGAAGCAATTAGATTTAGTAACTAAGGCAAAAAAACAATTAATTAAACTAAAATATATAGAAATTAATATTAAAAGTCGTTGTTCGATTCGAAACATGATTGAGGACGATGTTAATTTAACGCTTGATTGTAAATATGATGATGATTTTCCATTTCCAATTTTTTTGTACAATTACCTTTCCGAGCGCTTCAATCCTAATCCAATTGAAAGAATTATTAGTTTAAATTATAAACAAGAAGATTATGTTTATAATTTAAAACTAGAAGATATTCCAAAAAGTGTGTTTTTTTCCAAAAAACTCAATAAATTTGCTTTTTATAATGATATTAGGTGTTTAATTGGTGGTTGATCAAACAATGAATATTGTGTTAAAAATGGAAAAGAAAATCTTGATCTTATCTCTGAACTTTATCCTTCATATACCTTGCACGATGGTAAAGGTTTTGAAGAGGTTGTTGTTGTCTTTGAAAACTTTGATAATATTGGAAAATGCGAATTTTCAATTTCTTATCCGGCTGTATTTTCAAAAATATTTAAATCAAAAACCAAATTAAGAGAAATTGAAGCTCTAATTATTAAGGAAATTCAGGAAAGTGTTCCTTATGCAGAGCCAAAAAATTTAGCAAATTACCACGAAAAAATCTTTGATTTTTTATCAAATAGATATGAATATAATTCAGAGTTTGTAGATATAAATAAAGCATATTTAGGACAAAATGTAGAAAATATCTACAATTTGTTATTAAAAGAGAATTATAATCTTGACGAAAGAACCCAAATCGAACCAATTCAAAATGTATTTACTTTTGAAACTTATGAAAATTTGCTTAAAAAATTTGAAAAATACGGGATTAAAAAGCTTAATTTAAACATTGAAAATCGCGATAAATTTATTCTTAGTTGATTTGATAAATTTGGTCCAGAATATCGAAAATATTGCATTAAACTTTTTGGCAAAGACGGCCAAACTTATTATGATCATGCGAATAATTGGACAAATAAAATCGAATTAATCTATTTGTTGCAAATTTTATTTGGTCCAAAATATTGAATTGAAGAACTAGATTTTTATCCCGATACACCTGATTTTTATATTCTGCCAAGCTGAGCAAAATTAAAACCTGAAAATTTCGAAATTTTTTACTTTGACGGGCAAGAATATGGGCTTTTTGATGAAATAATTTCCCAATTTGACTCAAAAAAGCCAGTTTTTTGATTTCAACCATATTACTACCCTGCCTATGGAGCAGGCGATGCATGAATTTTGCCAATTGCATTGAAAAATTTCATTTTATTGAATGTTGATGGTGAAAAAATTTATTACTGAATTGGCCATTCAAATTTGTATGATGATATTTATCAAGGTAAATACGAAATTTTAAAATATTATTTCAAACAAAAATTAGTCAAACTTGAACAAGATATTTTTCTGCGTGATGGTAAGGATCCGGAGTTCTATGTTTCTAGATCACCAAGGCAAAATAATTTAACTAAAAATGTGATTGGATCATCTATGGAAGAATTAATTTTATATCGGGATGCGTTGAATAAATTTCTAAAAGGAACAGACCATGAATTTGGGTATTTTACAGACTTTCTAGAAAATACTAATTTATATAGTCAACAAGAAAAAGAATTAATTTTACAAGAACACGCTCTCTTTTCTTGGGATTCTAATGATTGAACTGAATATTATGATGAAATTGCAAGAGTAGATTTTCGTGGTTATAAAAGCAAAAAATTTATTGAGATAAAAGGGAAATAGTAGATCTTTTTGTTAATTAATGAATTTAAAGACAAAAGATTTAAGTTTATTTTTAAAATTCTTAACTTTCATTTTTTAAATTCTTATTTATTTGAAATATATGTTCTTGAAATATATTTTTTTGCCAAACTAATAGAAAAATTAAAATAACTAGTTATTCTCCACTAATTTATTGATCTTTTTTTTAGTAAAATAAAAAAAATTTTGTAAAATTAAATCTAGTTGATCAAAACTGACCTTTGAAAGGAAAAAATGACATACCAAAATTATCTTGAATTACGACTAAAACAACAAAATGAAACTAAAAGTCTACGTTCAGTTTTAATTATTGACGGACATGATGAACGGGCAATTCAAGCCGCTCAGCAATTAAAAGCTAAAAATTTAGTTAGACCAATTTTACTTGTTGACGAATTATATGAGAATCTTGAAATCGACCAATATTTAGTTGACGAAGAAGAAAAACAAACTTTTATACAGCAATTTTTAAAAATCCGTAAAAACAAGGAAACATTAGAATCAGCTGTCGCCCAATTTGATTCTAATGCATTTTACGGGACAATGCTTCTTCGAAACAAAAAAGTTGACGCTGTAATAGGCGGGCTTAATTATCCAACTGCAGAAATTCTTCGTGCTGCATTCAAAATTATCGGACCAAAACCAGATATTAAAACAATTTCTTCCGTAATGATAATGCATCGAGGTGATGAAAAATACTTATTTAGTGATATTTCGGTAAATATTTTACCAAACGAAACTCAATTAGCTGATATCGCTAAAAACGCACTTGACTTTGCAATTCAACTTGGATTTGACCCTAAACCAGCCTTTTTATCATTTTCAACAAAAGGATCAGCCAAATCACCTCAATCTGATGCCGTATCTAGAGCTGTAAAAATGTTCAATGCAACCTCACCAATTGAAGCTTATGGTGAAATTCAACTAGATGCAGCTCTTGACTATAAAGTACGTCGCCAAAAATATGGTGAAAATGTTGCTACAAATGCGAATGTTTTAATTTTTCCAAATCTTGATGCTGGAAATATTGGCTACAAAATTGCTCAAAGACTTGGTGGCTTTGGGGCAATAGGACCAATAATCACCGGAATCGCTGCTCCTATTAATGACTTATCACGTGGAGCAACGGTTGAAGATGTTTTTTACACCGCACTAATTAGCGCACTTCAAGTTGAAAAGGATAAATAATGAAGAGTAAAATTTTAGTTATAAACGCTGGTTCATCCTCAATTAAATGACAAATTTTTGAAAAAGATACATTAGATTTGCTCGGAGTTGGACTAATCGAAAGAATCGGACTTCAAGAAGGCAAAATCAAAATGACATTTGACGGAAAAAGCTACAACTTGAGCAAAGATTTTCCAACTCATTCCGATGCCTTAGAGAGTCAAATTCAACTTTGAAAAGACAATAATTTAGTCCAAAACCTAGAAGAATTTGAGCTTGTTGGATTTCGAATTGTTCACGGGGGCGCAAGTTTTAATGCTCCAGCTCGCCTTGATGATTCAGCAATAGAAAAAATTGAAGAAGCTGCAAAATTTGCGCCTTTGCACAATCCAGGGGCGCTTGCAACTATTAGCGCTATCAAAAAATTACTTCCTTGAGCAAAATTATCAGCAAGTTTTGACACCGCTTTTCACGCAAGTATCCCTAAAGTTAATTACACATATCCAATTAATTCCCAAATAGCAAACAAGTACGGAATAAGAAAATACGGATTTCACGGCATTTCTCACAAATATATAACAACACAAGTTGAAAAAATCTATAATTCTGATTCAGTTAATTTTGTAAACATGCACATTGGGAATGGGATTTCTTTGTGTGCTGTTAAAGATTCGGCTTCAGTTGATACTTCAATGGGAATGACGCCACTTGCAGGTGTTGCCATGGGAACCCGAAGCGGCGATGTAGACCCCTCAATTTTAACCTACCTAGGCACAACAGCTAATTTTTCCTTCACTGATTTAGACACACTTTTAAACAAACAATCAGGACTTTTAGGACTTTCAAACGTTTCTTCTGACCTTCGGGATGTGATTTCTGCTGCAGACAACGGTAATCAATATGCAAGTTTTGCCCTTGAAGTTTATGTGCAAAAAATTGTCGACTATCTAATTAATTACATTAACAAGGTTGGTAAAAACATTAAAGCTTTAGTCTTTACCGGTGGAGTAGGCGAAAATTCAGCACTAATTCGCGCTTTGGTAATTGCAAAAATTCAATTACCAAAGTTGAATTTAGTTCTTGATCAAGAACTAAATTCAAGACCAATTCCAGAATTTGGCGCTATTGAAAAAATTTCAGCACCAGAATCAGATCTTGACATTTTCGTAATCAAAACAAACGAAGAACTGTTAATAGCAAAAAATGCGCTCAAAGTTTGAAACTAACCTTTATTAAGTTTTGAAAGAACCCATAATAAAACCAAAGTATTGAGATTATACAATATTTTTATTTTGCTCCAAGCATTTTTTTAAAAATTTTTGTGTTATTAATTTTGGCGAGTTTCCTGTTTGATAAATAATCTTAAAAAGTGTCCGGTTTTTGGGCACTTTTTAACTTTTTTGTCAAACTCAGGAAAAATAACTATCAAGGAAAAAACACTAAATTTTAAATCTAACACTCATGAATGCAAAATCTACTTATTAATAAAATAAGGCAAACTAAAAAAGCTAAAATTTTAACTTAAAAAGCAAAATTTGAAATTTTTAAACTGCTTTTTTAGTTTAAAACACTGCAAAAAATCAATTTATGGATACAATAACAAAACCATAAAAAAATACAACTACTATTTAAACTCAATGCAAATAGAAAACTCGTTTTTATTTGCAGCGAGCCTAAAAAATATGTGAAGTTTTGAAAGAGCCATAACCAAAAGCCCTAAATTTATAGATTTCTAAACGGGTAAATTTAAGGCATTCCATCATATTTAAAAATATAATGGATAATTCGCAATGTCTGATTTTTTAGACAAAAAACATAATCAAGTCCCCCTTAATTCAATATCAAAATTTATTAATTATTCTTAGCGAAGTTTATTATAACATAATTTTATTTTTGACCAAACATTTTTTAAAAATTTTTTTGCTGATTAATTTTTGCCTAAAATCTTTGATTACTAAAAATATTTTTTATTTACTTTTTATTTTGATCTTAAAGTATTTTGGTATAATAAGGTCATACTTATCGAGATATTCTATTAAAATGTTTAATTACTAAAAATATTTTTTTATTTTCTTTAGATCTTAAAATATTTTGGTATAATTAAGACATACTATTGAAATATCTAGTAAAGTCTAAAATTTATTTTACCTATCTATTTTTTATTTAAAGAAACAAAGTTGAAATAATTTCAAGCTTTGTTTTTTGTCATTAATAGACAAAAAACAGGTAAATTAAAACAAAATCTGTATTATATAAAAAGAGGAGTAATTATGGCTGAAAATCTAACAAAAAAAGAGAAAAATTAATGAAAGCAACTAAAAAACGTGCAATCATACTTTCACTGCTTGCCTTTGGTGGTCTTAGTATTGGTTCACTCAGTTTTCTTCCTTTCCTTTTAAAGTCTTGAAATACACTTCAATATAATATTGTTGATTTTAAACATATTAATCGTGATAATATTGGTTATGAACTTGAATTTGCCCTAAGTGATTTAGATTCATACAAACTAAATTATCAAGATTTAAATGTTGACTTTACAGTTGATGAGCAAGGAAAAGACGTAATTGTTTCACACAAAGCCATTTATGATGAATTTAGTCGAACTTGGAGGCTATCTTCAAATTATAACGGTCTTAGTTTTGGAAAAAGATACTATCTAAAAGTTTATCTTGATGATAAAAAGCAAAAAAGATTTTCTGCCAAAAAAGTAATTGCCTTTGGTCAAAATGTTACAAATTTTGTCGATACTCCGCCTGCAGTTTCAACAATTAATTTTCAAACCAAAACTCCTTCTAGTGCCTCAGTTTCACTAAAATTTGCCGACGAGGCTGCTAATCTTGAGGGTAAAAAAGTTGCCCTAGAGTATTATTATGTCCTAAAAAATCAATCAGCACCCACTGATGTGCTCAGCAATTCCCAGGAAATTCACACTTCTTATGTTGATTCAGCAACCGTTAAAAACGGAGTGGCTGAGTTTAGTTTGGAAAATCTTCACCCGGGAATGGATTATAAAATTAGTGCAATTCGTTATGTTGACAGTTCTGCCCCAGCTAGTGATATTCCGCTTGTGCCAATGCAAAAAATTGCCCTAGCTCCACAGATTAACTACGAACAAGACGCCCAAAAAGAAAAACTTTTTGAAGCAACAACCGGCAAATATAATTATCGCGCTGATTCTTTGATTGACCAAAACTTAAGTTTTGACTCAAAAAGACTTACAGTTAATTTTTCAACTCTGGACTCAAGCCCTAATTTGGAAAACAAGCCAATAAAACTAAACTATACAAATATTTTAACAGGCCAAAAATTTAGTGTAAGTTCATTTTTTGCCGCTAATTTAGCAAGCTTTGACCTAAACAATTTAGCTCCAGGTTCTTCTTATCAAATCGAGAATTTTGAGCTCGAGTCTTCAAAAGTTGAATTTGGCCAAACTTTCATTAAAAACTTTCATACCCCAGCGGCAATTGTTGAGTCAAAAATTGCAACCGGTGCGACTTTTTCTAAAGTTGACTTATCTGTTGTCTCAGTTGATAATTTAGAAGGAACAAAAGCGCATTTATATTTAGACGATAATTCACTTTTGCCAGTTAGCGGTGTTTTTAGAAAAACTAGCGAGACAAATTCTTACCAAATTAGTTTTTGAGCCAAAGGGGGCTGACCAATAAAACAAAATACGGTCTTAGCAGAGTTGTTTTTTGACAGTCTAAGTCCAAATTCTGTTTTTGCCAAAAACAGAGATGGCTATGATTATTTAAATTTGGCCTGAGACAACAGTCTCGAGACTGGCTCAGCAAGTCGTAATTTTATTACTTCAATTTCAGATTTAAAGACTTTTATTAAATTAGAGCCAAAAATTCTTGCCTCAAAAGTTGAATACACTTTTGGCTTTGGTCTTGATTCATCTTTTTTAAACGACAAAGAGCTTTATTTATACTATCACAAAAAAGATGAGCCCCAAAAAGTCTATAAATCAAAAGCAAGCATTCCTCAGGGTTCAGAAATTAAATTTGAGCTTGAAAACTTTGAGAGCTCAACAACTTATAAACTTGAAAAAATTGTCATTTCTGACTATCCAGAGGTTGCTGTAGCAATCAATTTTGATCCTAACAAAAAAACACAGCAAAACTTACCGCTGGACGAGTTTTTTGTCAAATATTATGTTTCAGACATTAGCTTTGAAAGTGTTGACCAGACAAGTGCAGTTGCCAAGGTAACAATTAATGGAGACTTTAAAAACATTCAAGAAGCAAATCTAGACTTAAATGCCAAAATCGTCTTTGGTCAGCCCGGCTTTACTAATCTAACAGAAACAATTAATTTAAATCTTGCTAACTTGAAAAATTCAGTTCCTGTTAGTCAGACAGGAGCTGCTGGTATTAGTCCAACTCGGCACGAGTTACAAGACGACAAGCTTGTTATGTATTTTGATCTTAAAGATCTTGATCCTAAGACTCAATACCAAGTTGCTGATGTTGAAATACTCGGAAAAACTGATTTTTTCAGTTCTGAAGGAATTCTTGACTTAAATGCAAGATTTACAACTAGTTTCCAAAAAGTTAAAATAATCGGGGCAAACTTTGAGTCAATCGATCTAAAAAGTGCTCGTGCTTCAATTTATATTGATCCAAATTTCAACCGTTATTTAAATGGTAAAAGATTTAATGCAATTTTTAAATCTGAAGACGGCCAAGAAATTAAATCTCAACCTTTAGATCAAAATTCAACTCCTGAATATTCAGTTCTTAGCAATAACATCCTTTCAGTTAAATTAGACAAACTTAGTCCTGGAAAAAAATATACTTTTTTCAAATTAGATCCAGCCCCAGGCCAAGACGAGGCTTTTAATAATTTAGAGTATAAATTTATTGACCTAAACCAAAATGAAACTGATGACTTACCTCATTTTTATACCCTAAGTGATATAGCTTCAATTTCAGCTGAGCCTACTCAAGACAGTGCAAAATTGACAGTTAATTTTACCACAAAAGATCCAAACTACAATAAAAGAGCAAATTCTTCACTAAAAAAAGCCGTTATTTTCCTTAAAAATAACGCAACCGGAACGGTTGCCTCAGCTCAGGCTGATGAAATTAAATATGAAGACGGACTTAACAAAGTTGAATTTGATGTTCAAAATCTTGACAAATTAAGCCACTATACAGTTAGTGAGATTTTGCTTGACGGCCAAAAAATTGAATTTAACGAGCAATTAAAAGATGAAGCTGCCCAGCAGCGTAATTTTGCAACCGTAGCAAGTACGGCAAAAATTATCAAAGTAGTCCAAACTGCCCAGTCTCATAATAAAATAGCAGCCGAGTTATCATTTGATCCAGTTAGCGATACCTTTTTAAGCGGGGACAGTATCAAAGTTGTTCTTCAGAACTCAAAAGACAATAAAACTGTTGAGGCAAGTGGGACTGTAGACCAAAACTTAGTACTAAAATTAAATTTTGACCAACAGGTTGAGGCTGGTTCAGAATATTCAATTTTAAGTATTACTAACGAGACAAAAAATAAAGATATTCAAACTTCTGTTGGCTTTTTATTCCAAAAAAGTGTTGACAATTACAACCCAGATCTTGAAAAAACAAGTATCCAGTCTGAAAAATTCTACTCATCTCCTGAGCTAAAGACTTTCCAAGTAACTTCAAATGCAAACGAAACTGTGAAAGTAAAGCTAACTTTTGCCGATGCCCAAAAATTATTGTTGCAAAAAGTTGCTAGCCAACAAAAACAGCTAACCCTTTTAATAAAAAACACCCAAACAGGTGCAATTGTAGCCTCAAGTGCAACAGCAACAGAAAAAGCTGATCAAACCGGCCAAGTTGAAGCTGAATTTACTTTTTCAAATCTTGATCGAGCAGCAAAATACGAACTAGTTTCAGTAAATGACTATTCTCGTCCTGATTATTTAATTTTTAAAGATGAGAGTAATTTTAAAGATGATAGTACTAAGACTTTTGTTGTAAATGTTGACAGCATTGAAATTAAAAATCTTGTCTATTCAGATATTAAACAAAACTCAGTTAAGGCCGAAATTTATTTTGACCCAATCAGAGATGCTTATTTAGCCGGTAAAAGTATTGACGTTGAAATTAAGCAAGATGGTGATCCGGTAGCTCAACTAGTTACCGTTGATGCTTTGGCTCAAAGTCCAACAACCAACACTAAAAAAACAGTTACAATTCAAAAACTAGACGATGGACGGCTAAGAGCTGAGATTGTTTTTGACAGTCTTGCTGAAGGTAAAGACTTTAAAATTGCCCTTTTAAGTTTGGCAAACAAACAAGATGTAAAAACAAATGATCAATATAAATCAAGCGGTCCTAAATTTAAAATAGTTAATGATTTTCTAGCCCAAAGTGGTGCAAAATCTGCTGAAATTACAGCTGATTCAAACCAAAAAACTCTAAAATTTGCAACTGACGTTGTTGTCTCAAAAATTGAATTTAACCCGGTTGATTCAACAACCAACATTGACAAACAACAGTCAGCAAAAATTAAAGTTGAATTTTCTAACTCAAATAATGAACTGCTAAAACTAAAAAAAGACCAGCTTGCAACATTAACATTAATTAACAAACTAACTGGAAAAATAGTACTGGCTTCAGCAAAAATTAATGCTAGAGAGTCAGTTGCTGGCCAAAAAGCTGAAACTTCTGCTTCAGTTGAATTTGAATTTAATAATAATCTAGAAAAACTAACAAAATATGAAGTTAGCTCAATTTCTGTTGTTCGGCCAAATGGTATTTATTCAATTCCTTTTGCAGCAAATATAGTTGATCAACCTAAGACATTTGTAACTCAATTAACCACTGTTAGTGTTAAAAATATTTCTTATGTTGATGTTAATGAGACAAGTGTTGAACTTACAGTCTTTTTTGACTCAGTTAATGATGATATTTTAAATGATCAATTTGAAGCTGAACTTGAATATGTTCTAAAAACCAAAGACACTGAAGTTAAAAAATCAAGCAAAGTTACTGTTTCAAATAACCAAGTAATTTTTACAATTGACGGTCTTGATGAGGCAAGCACTTATGAAGTTAAAGGACTAAAACTATCCAAAAAAGTACAAGTTCGCAATACTCGTTCACTTCGTCGCACTCGGCGTCAAGCTCCTGAGGCAAGTCCAGTTGCAAACAATATTAATGTAGTATTTGACAAAACTGAAGTTGAAGACAAACACAAAAAACTCTTTTCAACAAAGTCTTTAATTTCTGAAATTAAAATTGACAAAACTTTATTGGAACAAGAATTAAAAGCAACACAGCCTCAATTAACCCTTGAGCAGACTAATTTAACTGATACTCAAGCTGGTATTGAGCTTAAAATTAAAGATCCAAAACAATTTTTCAAAGATTATGTCAGCGGGCCTAAAGCTGCTAGTGCTTCTTCAGACATTAAATTAGTTGTAAAGTCAAATCGTACTGGAGCAATTTCTCAGGCAGGTGCTCAAATTAGTTTTGATGAAGCAAAAAACGTGGCTACTGTTAAATTTTTATTAGAAGATTTAGAAAAATATACAGTTTATTCAATTGTTGATATTTTTGTCAATGGCGTTCGCCTTGGATTTTTAAATACTCTAACTGAAGACCAAAAAGAATTTGCAACAACAGCACGGGATGTTACTCCTAATTATATTGCCCAAACTGAATTTAAACGTCATGGTGCGGTTCTAAGAATGGTTTTTGATATTAATAAAAACTGATTTTTAGTTAACAATAAAGTTAGACTAACATTTAAAAAATTCCAAGCCGCTGGTGCCGACGATCCTGATCTTAGTGTTGAGACAACTGTTGACCAAGATGGTCTTGCTGTTTTCAGAATTAATAAAGATAACTTAGCAAATAAAGTTCCGGTAGGAAGTCGTTTTGAAATTTCAAAGCTTGAATTTATTCCGGATGTTGATGCAAACCAAAAAGTAGTTAAATTCTTCCCGCTAAACACAGTAACTTCAACTGACTCAACCAAAACACACTCAGCAAGTCAGTCTTCAAATCTTGTTCCTTTGGCTCGTTCACGTCGTAGTCTTAGTGTTTTTGACAGTTCTTCTTCGACAGCTAGCCAATTCCAAGATGGTTCTCAAGCTTCGGGTCAAGCAGCTGCTCCGGCGGGTTCTCCGGCGGCTCCGGCTCCAGCAGGTACTCCTGCTGATTCACCAGCAACCTTAGCTAATACTAACTTTTTGAATGTAAATATCTCAACAAGTCCGCTTCAAGATCCAACAGTACTTTCATCTGCCCCAGCTCCTGCAGTTAAGACTACTTTTGATACAGCTTCATTTATTAGTGCAGTTGAAAAAGTTAATCTTTCAGGAACTAATGCTGAATTAAGAATTACATTAAATTCAACTTTATTATTAGATGCTCAATCACCAACAATTAAATTACATTATATTGATATTACCGATGGTAAAGAACATAAGGCAGACCTAATTGGTCGTCCTGCAGCAGGCTCAAGTACTTCACAATATACTTTTAGGGCAAGTAATTTAAAAACACTAAATTATTACCAAATTGTTTCAGTTAATTATGCAGATAATAACAATGCTGAACAAGTAATTGCCTTTGATGATCAGTCAGTTAAATACGAAGACAAACTATTTCGAACAACCCCAACTAGCTTTAGTGTTAAAAAAATTGACTCAACTTACAATTCAAGCAAAAAAACAGCTAATGTTAAAATTACCCTTGATGATCAAGTTGCTCAATATTTAGAAAATTATACCGTCAGAGTTTCTTACCAACGGATTGATAAGACAAATAGAAATGTAACAACCTCTACTGTTAATGGAATTATTAATTCTGACTCAACTGTTAGTGTTGAGCTTACAGATAATTATGCTAATGGTCAAAAAACACTTATTATACCGGAAGCTAAAACAACACTAAGAGTTGATAATCAAACAAATACACTTAATGCTAAAGTTAATGATCCCGAAAGTAATAGAAATATTTCTACTGACGTTAAGACAATTGATCCAAACAAATTATTTGAAACTTATAATTATAAAATTACAAAAGTTGAACTAGTTCAAAAACCAAGCTCAACTTCTGGTCGGGCAAAAAGAAGTGTTGCAACTTCAAGTCCAAACCTTGTTGATTTTAACTCAAATTATAATTCTTTAGCAACTTTTGATAGATCAAACAACCAGGCAATTAATGAAACATCAATTATTCAAACAAGTCCAATTGCCTTGTATGATCAGTTAATTTATGTTGAAGAAAAAGATAAGTTTTCAGGAATTGATGCAACAATTTATGCATACTTTATTTCTTCAGAAGATCTATCTGACCAAGATAGTGATAGAAATAATTTTAGAGTGCAACTATACAATGAGTCTCTTAAAAAATATGAACAAATAAGAAAAGCTAGTTCAATTAAAAAATTAACAGATTCAGGAAATGGAAGAGGCAGCTCACATTTCTATGTTGCTACTTTTGAAACTAATTTAAATAAAGCTTCACTTTATAATATTGAATTTTTTGCTTATAAAGATCAAAAAATTGAACTCTCTGAGTATAAAACCCAAAGAGTTGACAAAAGTCAATTTACAACTCCAGGGGAAAAAGCTTGACTTACTAATTTTTCTCAAGTTGGAGCTTATCAAGATGAGGCCGCAAATGTTATTTTCCAATTTGACGAAAAAGACGAATATCTTTGAAGAAACAAACACAAAGTTGAACTTGAAATTACCGAAAAACTTGACCAATCTGCCAGCGGGTCAGGTAGAGCTGCAACTCCTTCAGTAACTAAATTTAGTTTTATTCCTGATGGCCCAATTTCAAGAGTAACAATTGATAATGTTAATTCAAAAGACACTAGAGCCCAAGCTAGTTTAGCCCCAAATAAAACTTATGAAATTACTAAATTTACAATTAAAGAACCTACCTCACCAGCTCCAGGGCCGGGTAGACTATCAACTTCAAATCGTAATTTAAGAATTAAAACTGTTGATGCCAGAAATCAAGCTGCAACAGTATTAGGTCCAAATAGAATGGAAGTTGCCAAATTTGACTCAGTTGAGGTCGAAAATGCCCCTAGAGATCAAAAAATTCCATTTTTTGAAACTAAAGCTCAGTTTGAGTATGAAGAGAGAACTAATTTTTCTCAAGATGATAATACAGATGCTGACGGAAGATCAGCAACTTTAGAATTTAATTTTAATAAACATTTTTTACAAATTCCAAGAAGTTTTGCAACAATTACTATTATTCGTTCAGATGCTGCTACAGCAACTGCACCAGCAGGTTCAGCTCCTGGAACTGCTGCGGATCAAACAGAAATTAGTTTTATTTCCGAATCTCAATATGACCCAACAACTGGAAGAGTTACTTTTAAATTAAACAACCTTGATAGATTCCATACTTACGATATTAAGAATTTTGAAATTGGTGGAGTTAAAATCGATAACTTAGCTAGTTCAACAAAATTGACATTTACACCAACAGTTCAAAAAATTTTCCTAGCTGACTTAGAGGTTAAAGACTTAAAAACCGGAACTACTGGAAGTAATACAGGTTCAGGAAATACTGCAGCTTCAGGTTCTACCCCAAATTCAGGAGGTCTCAATCCTAAAAAAGAAGATGGATCAAAAGTTTTTGGGAATGTAAGTCTTTACTTTGATAATGATAATTCATTTTTAGAAGGTGCAACATTTGAAGTTAAAATTAAAAACAAAAATGATAATACTGATATAGTTACAATTCCTAGTCTACAAGTACAAAAAGATACGACAAAAACAGCAACACCTTATAAAGTTGAAATTGATTTAGATAGAAACACCCAAAATAGAATCCAACCAGGAACCAAAATTGGTTTTGAATTTAAACTCAAAAGTGTTTCAAGCGATACTGATCTTAAAGGTAGAAGACCTGAGGATATTGTAGTTGCCGTTCCTGAAAGACAATATAATTTAGATTATGCCCCTATATTGGAATCAGAAGTTATTATTCCAACTGTTATTGAGTCTTTAGTTGTGTCTGAACTTAAAGATACAAGTGCAAAATTAAAAATTAAATTAAAAGGTGATCCTGCTAACTTCGAGCGTGTTGTTAACAATCCGATTGTTTTATCTATTCAACCTGATCCAAACCAACAAACAACAAGTAAAATTCCAATTACTTTAATTACTCAATCACAAGTTACAAGATTTCAAGATAAATCAAGATTTGAAATCGAATATGATTTAGACAATTTAATCCCAAATGTTGAGTACAAAATTTTAAAACTTCAAGGTCAAGATCTTGAAATTCCTTTTGGTGAGCAAAATTACAGACTTAAATTGGAACAAAACCCTGGTGGTGCATTAACTCAAGCTAGCACAAGTGAAAAAGTATTCAAAACTCCTTTTACTGAGCTTTCACCTGAGAGAATTATTTTAACCCAAGCACCTAGAAATTATACTAGCACAGGTGCTACTCCTAAACCTGAATATGCACCTGAGAATTTAACTCTAAATTTAGATCCAGTTCAAATGTGATCACTAAATAATAAAAGAATTAAAGTTAAATTTAAAGCTCTTGACCCTGCAGGTAAACCATTAACAACTGGTGACAATGCAGCCGAAAAAGAATACGAATTTAATGTTGAATACGATGCTAGCAAAAAAGCACTTGTTGCAAGTCTAAATAATAAAGAAGTCACCGATGCTCAAGATACTAATTTCTATCCTTCAACAACTTATAAAATTAGTCAAATTAAAACAGTTGATGCTGATGTTTCAAATCAAATTACTTTAAATCTTGATGATACCCAAGCTACTGTTCCTAACAAAAATAATCTTGAGTTTACAACTCAGTTAGCTCAACCTCCATTAGTAAAGGCCGGAATTACTAATTTCTACAGTTGAAATTGATTTAGATAGAAACACCCAAAATAGAATCCAACCAGGAACCAAAATTGGTTTTGAATTTAAACTCAAAAGTGTTTCAAGCGATACTGATCTTAAAGGTAGAAGACCTGAGGATATTGTAGTTGCCGTTCCTGAAAGACAATATAATTTAGATTATGCCCCTATATTGGAATCAGAAGTTATTATTCCAACTGTTATTGAGTCTTTAGTTGTGTCTGAACTTAAAGATACAAGTGCAAAATTAAAAATTAAATTAAAAGGTGATCCTGCTAACTTCGAGCGTGTTGTTAACAATCCGATTGTTTTATCTATTCAACCTGATCCAAACCAACAAACAACAAGTAAAATTCCAATTACTTTAATTACTCAATCACAAGTTACAAGATTTCAAGATAAATCAAGATTTGAAATCGAATATGATTTAGACAATTTAATCCCAAATGTTGAGTACAAAATTTTAAAACTTCAAGGTCAAGATCTTGAAATTCCTCTTGGTGAGCAAAATTACAGACTTAAATTGGAGCAACCTGGATCAGCTCAACAAAATGCTAGTTCAAGTGCGAAAATATTCAAAACTCCTTTTACTGAGCTTTCACCTGAGAGAATTATTTTAACCCAAGCACCTAGAAATTATACTAGCACAGGTGCTACTCCTAAACCTGAATATGCACCTGAGAATTTAACTCTAAATTTAGATCCAGTTCAAATGTGATCACTAAATAATAAAAGAATTAAAGTTAAATTTAAAGCTCTTGACCCTGCAGGTAAACCATTAACAACTGGTGACAATGCAGCCGAAAAAGAATACGAATTTAATGTTGAATACGATGCTAGCAAAAAAGCACTTGTTGCAAGTCTAAATAATAAAGAAGTCACCGATGCTCAAGATACTAATTTCTATCCTTCAACAACTTATAAAATTAGTCAAATTAAAACAGTTGATGCTGATGTTTCAAATCAAATTACTTTAAATCTTGATGATACCCAAGCTACTGTTCCTAACAAAAATAATCTTGAGTTTACAACTCAGTTAGCTCAACCTCCATTAGTAAAGGCCGGAATTACTAATTTCTACAATCATTCAGGAAAAGAAGACACTTTTGAACAAACTATTTACTTTGCCTTTGACGACCCTTATCGGGCAATTGATGAAGCATCAATTAAAGACTGAAAACTAATTCTTGAGGGGAGTGAGGATAAAGATAAAGGGAATAATCCTAATGATGCTTCAAGTTGAATACAAGTGGCAAAATATGAACCAAATTTTACAGATTCCTTTATTGAATTATATAATCCACGTGAACTAGCTGGACCACCAACTGAATATGAAGAAGGTCCTGAACTACAGCGACTTTTAATTCAGCAAGCTGAGGTTGACAAACAAATTCAAACAATAGAAAACGAAATAAAAAACTTTAGTCAGCAAGATGAAATTCGGATTAATTTGATCAAAGAACTTGCAACTAGTGGCAATAGGACAAATTATGAAGCTGAGCTCCGAAGACAAGGTGCCGAAATAAAAGCGGCTATTACTCAACGTTTAGAAAGATTAAGACAGCACAGACAACAACTCGACAGAATTCAAGTTTTAACAAAATATAGATCAGACGTATTTAAATCCAGTCCACACTTAACAAACCCAAACCCTTATCGTCGTTATTTTGCTTTTACTCTTAAAGGTGACGCATCTTGGTTATCATATTACAAGATGCGTGTTGCTATTCAGTATAAATATTTCAAAGACAATGAAACCCGTGAAGCATCAGAATTTTCTAAACTTATAACTAATATTAATACCAATCAAACAGCAAACAATAATACAAACACTCAAGCTTATACTAGTTCTGGTGGCACTTTTTCTGCTCAAAATAGTAGTGTGTCAAGAATTCAAACAATCGAACTTGATGATTTTGCCAAATATACAAACAGAATTTTGCTAAAAAAATCTGAAATTAAGCCACTAAACCAAATTGGCGCTTATATTGAAATGGAATTTGAAGATCCAAAAAAACTTTTAGCACCATTAAAGGATCAATTTAGCAGAGCTCAAATTAGAGGCGTAGATGATTTAGGTAGTTGAGTTGATTTATCAAGTAATATTTTTTTCAATCTTCAAACAACCTTAATTCGTGATTCAACAACGCCAACTCGACAACAATTATATAAAGTTGATGGATCGAATGATAATGGAATAAGCAACGTAATCAAATATAATAGTTTTAGGCGGGATGGAGGTACTATTTATAATCTTGATTTTGATGTAAAAGGCTATGACTATGATCTTTCCAATCCATTCGCTAGTCTTTTAACTACTCCAAATAAAGAATATATTAAGCTAACTCAACAGATCCCTAAAACTTTAGAACCAAGGCAACAACCAAAAGTCAACACGACTCATGAGAAATTTTATGCCATTAGACTAGCAAAAGTTGATGTTTCAGATACAAAAACAACAATTGGTTTAATAATCACTTATCATTGGACAAATCCTCAAGCCTTTGCTAAAAAAATTATTAGTATTTATCCAAAATTATTAAACCCAAATGATCTATGAAAACCAGAAAATCAACACAATGATTACGAACCATTAGTACCTGTTTTTTCGCCCAATGTAAATCTTACATTTATGACTTCGCCAATAATTCAAAAAGAAGATCCATATTGAGGTAACTTTTGGGCAAATCCATCCGGAAATGTTTGGCATGGATCAGAAGTTAGACAATATGATAAAAATACACAACAAGGACTAATTGTTGACGCTTTCACTAGATCGCTTTTTGAAAAAACGCATAGAGATTTTGGAACCTTAAACCATGATAAAACTTTTTTTATTGGCCCAACAGGACCTGTCAAAACTCTTATTCCTGAGAGTGGTAATAATAATCCAACTAGCGCTGATTTTAATATAGCCGGTCAAATTTATGGAACACCTTATGCTAATCGTTACATAGAAAATTTTTTAGATGATCTTTTTAAAAAACAAACTCGTCACCCTTTTGGTATAAAATCTGCTAAATACGACCCAGCCGCAAAATGACTAAGAATTCAATTTAACAATCCGGATAACAAAATTGGCTTCGGTGTAAAACTTCAGGAAATCTTACCAACTGTTTCTTATGCGACCTTTGTTGATCAAGCAGGAAAAATCTATTTGTTTGGAAATAAAAACGGAGTTCCTATCAAATTACAAGATGATATTAACGTTAATGACCAAACTCTTTGAATAAATTTAGCTCCACCTAATTGATCCGAACAAGAACTTCCAAAAGCCGGAACAAATTTAAATTTCATGGGTCTACTAGTTTTCCCTTATTTACCGCCAAACTTTACCCAAAATCCTGCATTAAGGCAAGATGTTGGTCAGAATCAATATGTTGAAAATCAACAGTATAAAAACTTTAACCCTGGTAATGGACAACCAGTCCACAAGTACCTCTTCCCAGTAAAAGGATATAATGGACTCCAAGTCGATGCTGAAAACCCTTATTTTGTCCCATGGGTATCACATGATAAAGCCTGACTTAGACTCACTTATTAATCATTATTTTTAAATAAGTAAAAGTTTATTTCAACCAATTAAAGGAGATAATTATAAAACTCAAGAAGAGTTGACGAAACTTCGATTTACAACTCCAGGTAAAAAAGGTTGGCTTACTAATTTTTCCCAAGTTCGGTGCTTGTATGAGATGAAATGACTAATGTTATTTTTCAATTTGATCGAAAGGAGACTTGAATATCTTTGAAGAAAACAAACACAAAGTTGAACTTGAAATTACCGAAGAAACTTGACCCGGCTTTTTGACGCAGGTGGGCGGTAGTTGCAACTCGCTTGATAACTAAATTTAGTTTTATTCCTGATGGTCCAATTTCACGTGTAACAATTGATAATACTAGTTCAAAAGATGCTACAAATCGAACTAGTTTAGCTCCAAATAAAACTTACGAAATTACTAAATTTACAATTAAAGAAGCTACCACTCCAGATTCGGCAAGGCGCTATCAACTCAAAAACTAATTTAAAAATTAAAGCTGTTGACGCTCAAAATCAAGCTAATCCAACAACTTGAAGTTACGGGTCAAATGGAAGTTGTCAAATTTGACTCGAGTTGAGGTCGAAAATGCTCCTCGAGATCAAAAAATTCCATTTTTTGAAACTAAAACTCAATTTGAGTATGGAAGAAGCAACTAATTTTTCTCAAGATGATATCTAGATGCCGATGGTAGATCAGCAACATTAGAATTTACTTTTAATAAACATTTTTTACAAATCCCAAGAAGTTTTGCCACAATTACTATTATTCGTTCGGATGGTAACTTCGGCAAGCGTACGTGACAGTCAGACTCCTGGGCTATTGCTGCGATCAAGCGAAATTAGTTTTATATCCGAGATCTCAATATGACCGTGACAGCAGCTGGGAAGGGTTACTTTTAAATTAACCAACCTTGATAGATTCCATACTTATGATATTAAAAATTTCGAAATCGGTGGAGTTAAGAATTGATAGTTTATTGCTGCAAGAAATCTAAAATTTACTGCGAAGCAGTTCAAAAAAATTTTCCTTGCTTGACTTAGAAGTTAAAGACTTAAAAGCTGGAATTCTTTGGAACTACAACTCAGAAATCTTGGAAGTGCGACTTACGCTCAAACTTAGCGAGGGCTTAATCCTACAAAGAGAGGATGGTTCAAAAAGTTTTTGGAAATGTAAGTCTTTATTTTGATAATGACAATTCATTTCTTCAGATGGTGCAACATTTGATGTTAAAATTAAAAATAAAAATGATAATACTGATGTAGCTACAATTACTAATCTAGCGGTAACTCAAGATCAACTAAACAAGCAACACCTTATAAAGTTGATATTGATTTAGCTACAAGGGCTCACAAATCCAACCGGGGAACCAAAATTGGCTTTGAATTTACACTCAAAAGTGTTTCAAGAGATACTGATCTTAAAGGTAGAAGACACGAGGATATTGTAGTTGCCGTTCCTGAAAGACAATATAATTTAGATTATGCTCCTATATTAGGAATCGAAGTTATTATCCCAACTGTTATTGAGTCTTTGGTTGTGTCTGAACTTAAAGACACAAGTGCAAAATTAAAAATTAAAGCAAAGAGTGATCACTGCTAGCTTCAGAGCGTGTTGTTAACAATCAATTGTTCTATCTATTCAGCTTTGATCCAAAACAAGAAACAAAAGTAAAATTCCAATTACTTTAATTACCCAATCACAAGTTACAAGATTTCCAAGATGAATCAATATTTGAAATTGAATATGAATTAGACAATTTAGTCCACAAATGTTGAGTACAAATTTCGAAACTTCAAGGTCAAGATCTTGAAATTCCTTTTGGTGAGCAAAATTACGGACTTAAATTGGAACAAAACCACGGTGGTGCATTAACTCAAGAACTAGCACAAGTGAAAAAGTATTCAAAACTCCTAAAAAGTTTATTTCAACCAATTAAAGGAGATAATTATGAAAAAAGCAAATCAAGAATACCAAAACAATAAAACAATTAACAACCATCTTAGTAAAAAATTACTTGCAAGCAGCGGTTTTTTAACCGGTGCTATTGTTTCGCTCTCGCCTTATCTTGCCAAAGTAATTACTCCAAAAACAATCTATGTCCAAAATTTTGTTGCTGACAATGTAAGTCCTAATTCAGGTGATTTTAGTTTTAAACTCCAAGGTAAAACAAAACAAGATACTGACTGGGCAAAAAAAGCTGATTTAGAACTTGTTTATATTAGTCAAAAATCGCGTTATAGTGTTAAAACTAAAGTCGAGTATGACCCAAAAACTGACACTTTCCATACTTATGCCGATAATTTGCTTGGTGGTTCAATTTATGAATTACAACTTGTAGCTCCAAACAATCCACGTTATTATTTTAGTTTTTCCAAAACATCGCAGTTTTTTTCAACTAAAAATCAAGTTGAAAAATTTAGTCATTATGATATTGAAAATGATACAATTTTAGATCTTGATTTATTTGACTCCCAAAACTTACTTGATTCAGCTAATTTAATTTTGTACTACAAAGAAATTGGTTCAAATAAAATTCTTGAAGCAAAAGGACAACTTGTTGCCAAAAATGACCAAAAACAAGCTAGTTTTGTGCTCAGAAATTTAGATCGCAATCAAAAATACGAAATTGTTGGCACAAAATATTACTTTGACGATCCTGATCAGCTTTTTGATTTGGCAATTTCGCCTTTGGCTAATCGTTATTTTGCCCCAAGTCCAATTGCTGGTAAAATTTTAAATCTTAGCCAAAAAGCCTACGGTCTAAATTCAGCTTTGCTTGAGATTTCTTTGGCTTTTGAAAACAAAAATATTAAAATTAATCCAAATGAAAAAATTAATTTAGAATATTATTACAAAGACGAATTAGACAATTTCCAATTTGGCGTTGCAAACGATGTTAGTTTAGTTGTCCAAAACAATAAAGTTTTTGCTAATTTAGATTTAAAACAAATTCCTGGGGGAACCAAATTTTGAATTTCACGAATTTGGAATAATTCTGGCTCTTTGGCAATTTCAACAAATAATAATCTTTCATTTATTTCTGCACCTGAAATTGCCCGAATTAGAACTTTTGTTGATGCGAATAATACCTCAAGTTTTGATATTAAATTCAATGACCAATCATTAATGTTAAATGGTAAAGAAGTAAAAATTAATTTCTTTGCTGATGACCAGCCAACTAAAATGCTGACAAGTTCAGCCCAAGTTGTTGGAAATAAACTATTTTCTTTGGCAAAAAATTTACCAAAAGAAAAACACTTTACAATTTCATCACTTGAAATTGTTGAAAATGCCACAAATTTTGACGAAAACGGTCAGCCTCAGACTAGCCAAATTTTCTTTGCTCAAAATTTTGACCAAAAACAGAAAAAGTTCTTTACTAATGCAACAAGTGCAATGGTTGAATCAGTGGTTGTTGACCGAATTAGCGAAGATCAAAGCCGTGTTAGCATGATTCTTGACTCAGTTGATGATTTTATTAAAGATAAAATTGCAACACTATACTTTAAAGTAGCCGGATCAAGTAATTTAATTAAATCTCAGGCACAAGCTTTTAGTATTAATGGTAATAAATTGGTTCTTAGTTGGGATTTAATTAATCTTGAGCCCGGAACTAATTATTTAATTGACTCAGTCGGAATTGCTGATTCTACAAACGAATTTGTTAATAAATTATTTTTAAATTTTGGTCCTAATATTAGCACAAATAAACTAACCTGAACTACCCGTCCGGCTGTTAGCTCAATTACTTATACAACAAAATCTGACACTGCAGTTGAACTTAATATTGCCTTTAAAAATATTCTAGAGTCACTAAAAAAAGCAAAAATAACTTACAAAGAACTAATACTAGGCGGGACTTCTAAGACTATTGATGCAATTATTGAAAATAATTCAATAATTGCCAATTTGCCAGTAAATTCGCTATCAAAGGGACAAAACTATTTAATTGAAAAAATTGAAGTTGAAGACTATAAGTCATCAAAAGGTGATTCAGATATTCTCGCAGTTTCAAAAACAATAACTCCGGCTCAAAAAATATTTGGTGTTCATGCTCCTTTGGTTTTAACTAAAATTGAAAATCTTGCTGAGCAACAAACAAGTGCCAAACTAAAAGTAACTTTTAGTCCTGAGACAATTAAGGCAATTGGAAATGACAAAGTAAAAATTTACTATTCTCTTGCAGGTTCATCAAAACTTTTATCAGCTTTTGCAGAGCAAACTAATACTGGCCAAAATGCTGATAATTCTTTAACTTTTGAGCTAAAAGATCTTGAAATCGGGTCAAAATACAATATTAATTCGATTGTTCTTACAAAAGAAGTTGAACTAAACCAAGATACAAACAGAGTACTTACCGAAAGAAATATTTTATTTGGCGATGCTGATCACAAATTTGACTCAAGTCAGTCTTCATTTTTCACTCAGAGTGCAATTATTGAAGTAGGGTATGATAACTCTTACGAGCAGCGTGTAATTGCTACTTTCATTTTAGCTGATGCAAAAGGTGTCTATAATGGTAAGACAGCAACACTTAAATACCGTCTAAAAGCAAAAAATGGCGATGAGAATTTAGCTACAAGTGCTAACTTTAAAGAAGGAAAAATTAGTGCAAAAGTAAATAGTGCTCGTATTTTATTTGATATTACTGACCTATACAAACAAGGTCTTTATGAAATAGATAAAAACTCACTCGAGCTTGAAGATACAACCCCTCAGGCTGTTGCTGTTCAGACAGGAGCTCGTGTTCGTCGTTCCCTTACTCAATTTGCCGACACTAATACTAGTGCAGTTTTAATTCCTTTTAAAGATAATTTACTTGACTCACACGAGAAAAGTCAATTTCAAACTATTCCAAAAACTGCTAATGTTACAAAAATTCAGCTAATAAATCGAACTAAAAACACCGCTCAATTTGAAGTTGAATTTGGCAAAGATTTTCCAAATCAAGCAAACGGGCAAGCTACCACCGAAAAGCTTGATGATTTTCTTAACAAAAACAAACTCAAAGTTCGTTTTAAAAAATATGGTGGCGAGCAACAAGAACAAATTGTTGAAGCAAAAACTAATGTTGACAGCCAAAAAACAACTTTTGAGCTTCAAAATCTAGAAAACGGTCAGCAATATGTAATTCTTGGCTTTGAACAAGTCCAAGATGATACTAGTCCACAAAGCACACCAAAAGTTGATATTTATTTAGATGATCTTGATTTTTATAAAGACCAAATAATCGCAACTGCAGCAGTAATTAAAAAAATTGAATTTGATACTGAAGTTGAAACCCAAGCTCGTCTTCGACTTGAGCTCAAAGATGATGGAAGATATACTGCCGGTAAAAAATTAATTGTTGAGTTAGAAAAAATTGGCGGAGCTAGTGGTGCTCAAGGTCAAGGTCAAACTCAAGCTCAAAATAATTTAGTCTTAAGTGGAACAAGTCTTAATGGGATTTATGATTTTACCTTTTTAAATTTAGAAAAGGCAACAAAATACAAAATTAAATCAGTTAAATTTGAAAAAGAAGTTGCTCCTGCTGCTAATTCTGGTGTTGCAACTTTTGCTTCAAGACGTTCTAAGCGTAGTTTAGATCCAGTTTTAGTTAATGTTGACTCCCAAAGCGGAGTTCAAGAAGAAGAAATTGATCTACTTGAAACTGATACAGATTTAGAAGCCAAAAAATCATTTGTTACAACAGCTAAGACTGCAAAAATTGTCAAAATTGAAACTGAGTCAATTCAGACAACTTCTTTAAATGTTAAACTTACTCTTGACAATATTGATGACTATTTAGGTCAAAAACAAATTGAGCTTAGCTATAAAAATTTATCAACCCAAGCAAGCCAAACCGAACAAGTTCAAGCAACTGTTAATGCAACAGATAAAACAATTACATTTAATTTAAGCAATTTATCTCCAGGAGATAAATATGAAATTGAAAATATTAAGCTAAAAGACGAGTCAACTCAAGTACGAAATGAACTTGATCTAAAAAAACAAGAATTTAAATTTGAATTTGATAACTCACCAAATACTCAGGCTGGTTTTGAAAAACAATTTTTCTCACCAAGACCAAGTTTAGCCCAAATTAAGCCAATTTCAACTTCTGAGACTTCTGTTCAAATTAATGTTAAATTAAATGACAATGGTGCTAATTGAAATAATAAATTTTTACAAATTAAGATTAAGTCAAAGGGTAACCAAGTACCTCAGCCTCAAATTCCAACTGTTTATAGTGCCGAAATAATCAACGGAAATGCCGTTTTTGACATTAGTGGTTTAGAAAAAGCTGGCCAATACGAAATTGAAGAGCTAAAAGTTCTTGATAGCTTGCCAACTCAAGTTCAACCTAACCAAATTCAAGGCGGAGAAAAAGTTGATGGCTTTGATGGTGCTGCTGCTGGTCAACCAGGTACCCAACCTACCCAACCAGATCAAAAAGTAACTAAAGAATTTGTACTTGATGCTGAATCAGCAACCATTACTGATATTAGTTATAAATCTGATAATACAAGTGCTGATATTAGAGTTAGTTTTGCCCAAAATGAGCAATTTTTATACCAAAGTAGTGCTAATACAAAAAGAAAACTTCAGTTTACTTTCCAAGATAGTCAAACTGGTCAACAAGTAACTACCGAACAAGAATTTGGAACCAATAATCAAGGCGCAAAGCCAACAATTGACCTTAGTCTTGATTCAGTTAGCCCTGGAAACTTATATGTTCTTACAAAAGTAGAAGATATAACCCCTGAAGTTGAAGGCGGGCCAAAAAGACTAAAAACTTTCAAATTTAGCGACCCTCAGACATCCCAAGGAACCCAAGGAGCCCAAAATCAAGCAACTCCTGAAGTTCTATCAAAACTTTATTTTGCAACTAAGCCAGAAGTAATTGCTTATTCAATTGATAAAATTTCTGAGACAAAATATCTTGCTAACTTTACAATTAGAGACCCGTTAGCCGGAAGAGAAATTACAAATGGTGGATTTGAAGGTCGTGATGTTGAAATAAAACTACAAAAAATGTTTGAGCCAGACGGAACAGACCTTCAAAATCGGACAGTTTATAATGTTACACAAAAAGCAAAAATTAAAAACTCTAAATTTAGTTTTGAACTTGACAATCTAGAAAAAAATGCTATTTATAAAGTCTTAAGTCTAACTTGAGCTGATATAAAACAAACAACTTCTGCCACAGTTCCTGCCGCAACTCTGTTCGAAGCTGATCCAACTACAAAAACTACTCCAAGCACACAACAAAAGTTTTCAGATTTTGCAATTAAAGTTAGCGACCCAGGAACAAATTCGCAAATTGAAGGAAATGTTACTGGAAATGGTCAAATTCAATTTGGTGATGAATTCACCATTAGACCTGAATCAGCAAAAGTTGCAAAAATTGAAATAGATGACAAAAAAGTTGATAGTGCAACAATTACTTTAACTTTTGATAAAACTGATGAGTATTTAAAACATGCTGATTATAAAGATAAGTTAGAGTTAGTTTATTACCAAACTGGTTCAACTGTTGAAAAAACTGCCCCATTAACTCTTGATAATTCAACTGCAAACGAAGTTAAATTTAAAGCTGAACTAACTAACCTTGAAAAAGGTACCGGATTTCGTGTTTTAGGAATCAAACAAAAAGATTCTACTACTGGTTCAAGACGTCGCCGAAGCACAACTTCAGCTAAAGCATTAAATTTTGTTTTTGATACAAAAGTAACCGAGGACAACAAAAAGTTTGCTACCTTACCAATTGTTAATTCAATTTTACAGTTCCGTAATGATACAAACCCTGAAAATTATGATTTTATTTTAAATCTTAAAGATACAGGGGATGTATTTAAACAAACTCAAGCCGGTCAATCAATAAAAGCAAAAATTCAGTTTAAAAAAGTTGTTGATGGTAATGAGGCAAAAGACACAATCCAAGAAGTATTAGCAACACTACAAAACACTTCTGCAACAAGCAGGCAAGCTAAAAAGTCAGGAGACGAGTCAATTCAAGACAGCACAACATTCAAATTTACTCTTAGTGGTCTTGATCCTTTTGCTCAATATTACATAACAAAAATTGCTTATGACACAAATAATCAATTAGATAGTGTTTTAACTACTAAGACCGAAACTGATGGTGATCAAAACTCAGGACTCTTTAATTTCTCACCTCAAGCTGAAGAAAAACGGGCATTTTTAACTTACCCTGCAAAAGTAGATGTTAAGTCAATTGAAATTCAACCTGATTTTAATCAAAATAATGCAAAACTAACAATTAAATTTGATCCAAAATTCAAAGCCTTTCTTGAAACACACCAAAAAATTAAAGTCAACTATAAAAGTCCAAAAGGTTTAGGTCAAAGTGTTGAAATTGACAAAAACAGTTTTAATTCAACACTAAATACAACCGGTTCAGAACCCACTGTTGAAGTAACAATTAATAATATTAATGAACCAGGAAAATATGTTGTTGAATCACTTGATTTTCTTAACGAAGATTTAAAAGCTTCTCCTTTGTTGTCAGGTCTTGAAGTTCCACCAATTGCAATTAAAGAATCAGTTACTATTGCAAAACGTAGTTTTTATACAAATACAAAAATAATTGCAATCCGTAAAAAAGCAATTTCAGAAACAAGTGCAACAATTGAATTAGTAATTGAAGATCCAAATGGTTCATTTATTGGTAAGGCTGTAAAAGGAACTTTTACATATAATACTAACCAAACAATGGAAGTAGAAGGCACAATTATTGCTGATGAAATTGAAAAAACTTCAAAAGTTGTCTTCCAATTAAAAGGTCTTGACAAAAATACTGACTATAGTATTGCTTCATTAGTTTTTGATCAAGCCCAAAATCAAAATCCAGCAACCCTTGGCGGTGCTCAGACTCAATTCCAAAATCAGCAAAATATTGAATTTGACGACCAAAAAATCCAAGAAAATGCTCAGCAGGATTCAGGTCAACAAACTCCAGGCCAAGAAAAACAATTTAAAACAACTTTTGAATCTGCAACAGCCTTAGGAATTACTTATCAATTAGATAAGGGGCGAAACGGTAAGCCTTGGCAAAAAGCAAAAGTTAGAGTATTTTTCGCAAGTCAAGACAAACCACTTGAAGAAAAATCAACAAGACTAAAATTAGTTTATAGATCTTCAAAACAAGGAATTTCTAATACAACAACAACTTCTGTTCAGTCAAGGTTAGTACAAACTCAAGGCAACAATACCCAAGGTTGACTAAACAATCAACCTGACCGTGCTCATTATTATTATGAATTTGATCTTGATAATTTAGATGCAGGAGCACAATATACAATAATTGGTCTTGAAGATGAAGCCCAACAAATTAAAATTATTGTTCCTGATCCTAATGCCCCAGTTGCTGTTAATTTTTCTTCTCAACCAAGTGTCCAGTCTTCATTTAGTTTTAATACTGCCCCACTGATTACAAAAATGACTTATGTTCCTAGTGAAACAAGTATTAAACTAAATTTAGCTGTTGAAAACTCACAAAAATTAGACTTTAGCAATCATAGAGCTATTATTAAATATAAAAAGCTTCGTAGAAATAACTTTAAATATGGTTGGTGAGATCCAACAACGGCTAGTGCTACTGATCCATCTTCAACCGAAAATATTGATTCAGTCACAGTTAGAGTGCCTCAAAGACAACCAAGTGCAGCAGTTCAAACCCAACAAGAAAGTGAAGAAAATTTCGGAATTACCTTTTTAGAATTTGAACTAGGTGGGCTTCAAAAAGGTAATTGATACTTAATTGAAGAAATTAGTCTTGTGGCTAAAGGCCAAGCTACTACACCATTAAGTCTTTATATTGACAAAGAAAAATTGCAACCTCTTGACAAAAGAGTAGAAACATCTGAGGCAGAAAAATGACAGACAATTGTCAATACAACAGTTGAAACAACAACAATTAGAAGTGTAACAAGTTCAACGACAAGAGGTTCAAATATAACTGTAAACCGCCAAAGAAGAAACACTCCAGAACTTACAAGCGGTTATTTCCAAATTGAACTTGACAATGGCGATTGAACCTTTTTAAGAGATAAATATAATATTCAACTAGAGCTTGAATCAGTTGAAGGAAGAGTTTTTTATACTGAATCAAAACAAATAGAAGAATCAAGTGCACCTCAAACTGGTTCTAGACTTGGTAATAAAAGGCAAATTGTTCTTGAGGCCAAAGGTCTTATTCCAGGAGATAAATATACAATTAGAAATTATATATTTAACCTAAAAGAAGGTGTTCAGAATCAATATGCTGTTCGTTTACCACAAAAATTAAAAGTAACTCCGCCTGCTAATGCAAGAATTGACTTAAAAACTAAAAATGCAATTAAGGCAATTAAATATGAGACTGTCTCAGAAGGCCAAACTAATGTTGATGTTGAATTTTACAACAATAACGGTGAGCTAAATAATAAGACTTTGGAACTAGAAGCACAAATTGATGAACAATTCGGAAATAAATATATTCCAACTAGTTGAAGAGATACTGATAAAAAAGTATCTACTACACAAAGGCTAAGTCAATCTGGTGGTCAAAAAGTTTCAAGTGTTCAATTTGTCGTTAATCAAGGTCTTAAAAAAGCAAAACAATATATTATTAAGTCAATTAAAGATAAATCAATAGGATCTGGAACCCCTATCACCTTTGACACCCCAATTAGTAACGAAAGTGCATTACAACGTAAGTTTTACTCAACAGCTGAAAACACTAAATTAATTAAAACCGAAATTAAAGACGTAACAACCGATTCAGCAACAATTACGCTAGAATTTGACCAAAATGATGCTTTCTTAAAAGACGATCTTGTTACCTTGTATCTTGAAAAAGGTGATGATCAGTCTCAATCAATTGGTGCTACAACTACTATTACTAATTCAAATACCAGTGGACAAGATAAACTACAAGCTACCTTTAGATTCTTAAATATCCTCGAGCCTGGAAGAAAATACAAAATTAATGCCTTGACATCAAAAACTGTCAATCTTAAAGTCGATGAGTCTCAAAAAGCTCAAAATCCTAATTTAACTCAAGGTTGAAGTTTTGGCACTGTTGGTTCAAGTACTTCAAGTACTTCAAGTACTTCAAGTACTTCAAGTTCTGCTAGTTCTTCTTCAGCCGGGCAAGGGCAAGGAAATAACCAAGTTATTCTTGATTTTATTACTCAACCTTTAATAACAAATATTGTTAAAACACAAATTAATGATAATGATGCTACAATCGAACTTGAAGGTTGAACTAAAGACCTCCAAGATGCTGGCTTTAGTCCTAAATTCACTGTTACTGAGAAAAATCCTACACAGCCAGCTCAACCACAGCAACAACCCGCCGGAACTGGTACAACTAATAGCAGTACCAAAGAGGGACGTAAAGAAACTTCTAACCCTCCTGATGATAATAAAATCACCTTTAAAGTTGAGGGTCTTGAACAATTTACTGAGTATAATGATATAACTCTAAAACTAGAAAAAGGTACTGCTGGAGCTGGAGGTGCTGCCGGAACTACCACCTCCCAAAACCAACTCAGTCAAGATTTAACTGTTGCATTTGCTCCCGAAATTGCCTCAGGGGCAAAAAAAGATTTACAAGAGTTTCGAACAACAGCTAAAAAATTAAATTTAGCTGATATTGGTGCATTGGAACTTAAACCAATTTCAACCACAACTGTAAATCTTAGTGTAAAACTAAAAGATCAAAAACAAGCTGATTCGATTGCTGATGTTCCTTTTATAGTATCATATAAAAAAGTCTTTCCTCCTATTGGTAATGATTTAACAATTGATTCAAATTCAAATCCAGTTTTAATTGATCCAGAAACTCGAACTTTAACTTTTAATATTCCAAATCTTGAACCAGGAGCAATTTATAAGGTAACCGAAATTATTCCTTATGATCAAACAATTAAAGATAGTCATAAAATTGAAAACTTTGAACATAGTGAGCAACTGCTAAAATATCTTAAAGATGTTGAAGGCTTGCCGGTTAAAAATAATGGAAGTGGAAGTAGCGGTAAACAAGATACAATTTATTTTGCTCCGCTTAATGTACCTGTTAGTCTGGAGTCAGCTTGATCTCACCCACTTAGATATGATTATTATGAAGGTGAGCAAGTCTATGTTCGATTTAACGAACAAGCCGGAACTGCAATAACTATGGATTGGCTCAAACAAAATCTTGAAGTTGAATTGATACCTCATAGAACTCATCAAAATCTCAATGTTCTAAACCAACAACCAGTTAAAAAGGACTTAAGTAGGGTAACCAACTACATTCAACAACCAAAAGGTCATTTTAATAATGATGTTGTCTTATCAGACTTAAAATGAGATCCTCAAAGAGTAACGGCAACATTTAAACTTCAGCCAAAAACTTTAAAATCAATTGTTGGTGCTCAAATTAAAGTCACAATGAAGGATATAAATAACTATCAAATTGATCCTAGCAAACAAGATCAAACCAAAGGTAGCGGTAATGGTACTCAAAGTACTCAAACTGGTCAGGGTGGTCAGCCTAAATCCCAGTCAATAACATTTAGACTTCAATCAAGTGCGGCGATTGTTACCCCAACTAATGTTGACTATATGAATCCAGGACTAATTGGCTTTAGTTATTCAATTTATGACCCGCTTGATTTGATTCAAAAAACTGGAAAAGATTACAATCCTTTTGGCGAATTCCCGCATTTAACACCTTATGATGAACAGGATTGACTAAAAGTTGTTATTAATAAACAACCTACTAGCTCAATTAGTAGTAAGCAAATTGGTGTCCCTGATAGTCAAATTTTTAATAACCCAAGATGGGATGCTGGAGGACCCGTCCAAGATATTGAAGTTCCTGAAGAGCCAGTTGCAATTAGAACAAAAACTGATGTCGGCTTTGGAATAAAATATGTGACTCTTTATTGAAGAATTAATACTGATTTAGGAACTTTTAGTCTCCCTGCAAAGTTTAGAAATGCTAAACCACTTTGATATCCAGCTGGTAAAGTTGTTAATTTACCAATATCACTGCAATTCAAAAACCCAGATATAACTAGTCCGGCTTCAACTTATTCTTTTGTTCTTAATTCGCCTTATGCTACCCCAGGTCATATAATGCCTTATGCAAGAACCGCTGCCCCTCATGATGCTTTATCGATAGTAGGATCCGGAGTTAATTTTCATACTCTTTGGAAACCGAATTGAGGACCTCAACCTAATAATATTCATTTAATTCCTCGAATCAATAAGTTCCCAAAAAACATTTCGAAAGTATTTTGATCAGCACCTTCGGTTGAATGAACAACAAATGATTCGGTTCTTAATAGCATTTTCTATTTAAATAGAGCAATACCACGACTAGGTCAAAGTAACCAAAATTGGTTACAGATAGTAACCGGTGATAAATTTACAAAATACACCCCCGGCTATAGTTGAAAAATCCTCTCTGTTGATAATAAACAGGGTCATGTTACCAACCCAACTCTAAGAAAACACGATTTCAACTGAGATTTTCCTAACCAAACAACTATTTCTTATTCTTTTTCAAACGAAGATCATAAATCTTCTTGAATAATCTCCATTACTGGTCCTAATGGCGAACCTCTATTATACGACCCAATTAATTACTATGCAATGTTAGGTCCATTCAAACCACCTGAATTACCTGAATAATTTTAATAATATAAACAAAAGAAAAAAGAACAGCAGACATGCTGTTCTTTTAAATTAATTTTAAAATTATCTTCGTTTTTATAAAGTTCAATAATACCTTTCAATAGATTATCTTATCAAACCGTGAAATTAGCGTAAAATGCTTGGTCTAAGAAAAAAATATGTTATAATCACCTCAACTAAGAATAATTAATAAATTTTGACATTAGAATTAAGGAGGGATTAAATATGTTTTTTGCCTAAAAAAATCAAATAAGCAAATTTTGAACTATGTTTTAAAATATTGCATAATACATTAAAATCAACCTTTTACAAAAAAAAAAAAAAAAATGCTTGGTCTAAAAAAAATTTATGTTACAATTAGATTCACTAAGAATAATTAATAAATTTTGATATTGAATTAAGGGGGAATTGGTTATGTTTTTTGTCTAAGAAAATCAGATATTGCGAATTTTCCATTATGTTTTTAAATATGATGGATTGCCATAAATTTAACCATTTAGAAATCTATAAATTTATGGCTTTTGGTTATGGCTCTTTCAAAACTTCATATGTTTTTTTAGGCTCGCTACAAATAAAAACGAGTTTTCTATTTAAATTGAGTTTAAATAGCAGTTGTATTTTTTATGATTTTTATCAGTGTTTTGAACTAAAAAAGTAGTTTAGAAATTTTATAATTTTGTTTTTTAGGCTAAAATTTTAGCTTTTTTAGTTTGCTTTATTTGACTGTTAAGTAGATTTTTCTTTCGTAATGGTTATATTTCAAAAATTTTTTACTAAAAATTTTTTTTGTGTTATAATTATCATGAATAACAAAAAATCATTAATGAATTTTTAGATATATTGTTCATTCAAAACTTAACCCTTTGCTAATCATTTATTCTTAGGAGCCGTTCTTTTGAACTTTCATTTCCTTTAATTTAGAAGTTTAAAAATTTGAATCTAAATTAATAGTAATCCTTTTTTGTTGTATAATTATAGTGTAAATCTTATGTTACTTTGGATCAGTACTCAAGAGGCTTAAGAGGATATGTTGGAAACGTATTAGGGGTTCAAAAAAACCCGCGCAGGTTCAAATCCTGTCTGATCCGCCATATAAGCTCTCGTGGTGAAATTGGTATACACGTTAGATTGAGGTTCTAATCCGGAAACGGGTGCAAGTTCAAGTCTTGTCGAGAGCACCATATAATAAATTAATTTTTTAAGCTCAAAAAAAGCCACTTAAATAAATAAGTGGCTTTTTTTGTTTAAATAGATTTTTTACCTACTATTTTCTAAAAATTTCAAATTAATTATCAATAATCACTAGACGGTCTATAAGTTCGCTAATGAGTCCTTGAGTTAAATCGATTAATGAAATAATAGCGCCAGCATTTGAAAGAACACTTGAAGCTAATAATGCTGGTCTAACAGTTGTTTGTATTTTTCTAACACTATTTGCAAGAGTTAAAACTCCTCGAAGTCATTTGTTAACGCTTCCTGCAATACCAATTGCATTTGCATGGCTCGCCATTTGTCCTTTGATTTTATCGCTAATATCAAAAGGAGCTTTTTGTAGTTGATCATAAAGTTCTTTGTATTTTGCTGAAAGATAACTAAGCATTGAGCCTGCCGCACCAGCTGAAACAGCAGCAACAAAATTAAGAGCAAAACCATAAGCCACAGCAAGTCCAAAATTTATTGCTGCAAATGAAGCAGTTTTTACATGTGACCTTCATACTCCGGCTGAATATCTATTATAAGTATCATTGTTTTGTGGAACTCCGGAGGCTGGAACTCTGCGAAAGCTTATTTTTCTAGGATCTCAAGGGAATGGAACATTACCCATAGATCAACGGTTTTGTGGTTTGTATTTGTATGAAAATGTTACTGCTGGCATTTTGACTTTGTGTTGATATTGTTTTTTTAATTGGTCATAATTAATGCCTTTTGTAGCTAAAGTGTCTTTTGCAAGTTTTTCAAGATTTGCCCTTGGATTCGCTTTTACTTTATTAATAAAATTATTGAAATCTTTTTTAAATCTACCAAGATTGCCAATTTTTCGTGCTTCCTGGTCAACATCTTGAACATTTAAAAAATTAACGCTAGAATTTTGCTCTAATTGGCTAATAACGTTATTAGCTTCTAAATCTAAAAAGTTGTTAAATTCTTCATTATAAACTAGACTTGTTGAATCTTTTTGATGCCAATTTTTCTGGGAAATAACTGAAATTACTGGAACACTAATTAACAAGCTAGCAAATGTTAAATTGGTTAATGGACTTAGACCAATAATTTTTTTAATATTTTTGTTATTTATTTTCATAAATCACCCCATTTCTTTGAAGTAAAAAAATTTACTATATCCTTATTATATAGTAAATTTTTGTTTTCAAATTTTTTTCTTTGTTTCTTTTTTTCCCGAGTTTGTCAGTTTGATGGCAAAAATTCACTTTTTAGTGAATATGAATATGCAAAAATACCCGTAAATCCGTGATTTTTGAGACTAAAATTTTAATTTTTACTATTTTAAAATAAGCTTAGCAAAAAAAAAAAAAAATGCTTGGTCTAAAAAAAATTTCTGTTATAATTACACACACTAAGAATAATTAATAAATTTGGATTTTAGAATTAAGGGGGATTTAGTTATGTTTTTGTCGTAAAAAAATCAGACAGCGTGACTTTTCTGTCATATTTTTAAATATGATGCAATGCCTTAAATTTAACCGTTTAGAAATCTTCAAATTTAAGGCTTTTAATTATTGTTCTTTCAAAACTTCATATATTTTTTTAGGCTCAATGTAAATAAAAATGAGTTTTCTATTTTCATTGAGTTTAGATAGCAGTTGTATTTTTTTATGATTTTTATCAGTGTTTTAAACTAAAAAAGGTAGTTTAAAAATTTCATAATTTTGCTTTTTAAGTTAAAATTTAGCCTTTTTTAGTTTGCCTTATTTTATTAATAAGTAGATTTTGGATTCATGAGTGGTAGATTTAAAATTTAGTTTTTTTGCTTTGATAGTTATTTTTTCTGGGTTTGCCAAAAAAGGTAAAAAAGTGCCCAAAAACCGGGCACTTTTTAAGATTATCTCATCAAACTGGGGAACTAGTGATATCCTTATTATATAGTAAATTTTTGCTTTCAAATTTTTTTCTTTGTTTCTTTTTTAATGAAATACTCTAAGACAATAAAATTTTAGATTTTTTCATTAAAGGCGATCATAAATTCCTTTGGTAGATCAGTGCTAAATTCAAGTTCTTTTCCGTCAATATGTTTAAAAATTAATTTGTAAGCATGCAATCTTTGACCTAAATTATCAACTTTGGTCCCATAAATTGGATCACCATAAACTGGAAAACCTATATGAGCAAGATGTAAGCGAATTTGGTGAGTTCTACCAGTCTCAAGTTGGCATTTTATTAGGCTAAAATTTTGGTTTTTGTAAACAAAATGTTTAATTAATTCAACATTAGTTATTGCTTGTTTGGAATTAAAATAACTAACTGTCTTTTTTAAGGGATTTTTAGAATCACGAGCAATTGGCAAATTTATTTTAATAAATTTATGAGGTATTTTTCCAACTACTATTGCTTTATAAAATCTTTGAATTTCTCTTTTTGCCAATTGATCGGCAAAATATGAATGTGATTTTGCATTTTTAGCTACTAAAATAAGACCACTTGTATCCTTATCAAGTCGATGGATAATTCCTGGTCGAACTTTATCAAGATCACTGAGATTATTTTTTAAAAAATTAATAACCCCATTTACTAGTGTTCCGTCTCAATTGCCAACACCAGGATGAACAACTAAATTTTTTGGTTTATTGATTAAAAGAATATCTTCATCTTCAAAAATAATTTCAAAATCAATTTTAGCAGCTTTTAATGATGGTTCTGGACTTGTATAATCATTTATGATCATAATACTTTGACCAGATTTTACAAGTAAATTTTTTTTAGAAGTTAGAACATTATTAATTAAAACTTTTTTATTTGAAATTAAATTTTGAGCAATAGCCCGTGAAGAATTAGTTAATTTAGCAACTAAAATATCAATTCTTATCGGTTCTGAATCATAAATAAGATTAATTATTTGATTTTTGTGCATGAATTATTCAAAGTTCTTTATGATAGTAAAGAACAAGTTCATCAATTAATGGGAAAATTAAATGTTGAATTTCAAAATTTGACTCGTCTTGTTGGATATTTTTGCAAACTTCAAGAATTAGCTTGATTTGTTTGCCAATTTTTTCAAGTGCTACTTCAGAAGTTCAAATTTTTGAATTAAATATTTCTAAATCTGAATTTTGACTAATTTCATCAAAACTTGAAATTGCAACTTGTCCTAGTGAACGGATTTTTTCAGCGACTTCGTCAACAAATTCAATTGTTTTTTTTGCTAATTTGTCTGTATATTTATGAATAACTAAAAAATCTACATCTTGTAGGTTTCAATGAAAATTTTTCAAATTAGTATACAAAACAGTTAGATTTGCTTGTAATTTATTTAATTTTGTAATCATATTTAAAATTATTGACTATTTTTTTACAGGATTTTTTTGCGCTTTTGCTGCCATACGACGAAATCTTTCAATTCTTCCGGTAGTTCGACTAAGCGATCTATCACCAGTAAACTGAGGATGGCAACCAGAACAAATATCAATTGTAAATTTATCAACTACTGTTTTGATAGTAAATTCTGAATTACAAGTTGAACAAGTTAGAGCTAAATCGTGTTGAACAGGATGGATATTTTTTTTCATGTTAGTCCTTATAATTTTTTTTAAATCAATTATAAAATTATACTTGTTTTTCTATATTTTAAAAATTTTGTGCTAATTTTTTAATTTCAGTCTGATGTTGCTCAACAAAATCGCTAATTGATAACTGATTTGCTGGGGCTACTTTTGTTCCCGCAAGAACAAAAGCGCTTGAGACAATTTTAGCACCTAAAAATTCAAAAATTTGTTTAATTAAGGCAGTATGATTTCCAAATGGATATCAACCAATTGGGGCTCCTTGGGCTGTAAGAATTTGTACATTTTTTATGTTAGTTAATAATCCGTGATACTCGCCAGTTTCTTTGTTAAGACTAAAGGTTTGATTTGGGATTGTAATTGCATCAAAAAAGTTTTTGGTTGTGGCTGAATAATTAAAATTTGTCATTGAAGTTGAAAAAACAACTTTATCTACTTTTTTTAATTTATCAATTCAAAACTCTGCTTGTGCATTTTGGTAAAAACTACCATCTTCAAAATTTTTTTCTGTTAAATTAATGTTAGCAATCGCAAATTTATTTAGATCAAGAACTTCAATTTGATCTTCAGGATTAAATTCGCGATAAAATTTAACAAAAAGATCTGAAAGAGTTGAAGAATATGATCCTTTTTTCTCATTAACTGATGACTTTAAAACTAGAATATTCATAATTTTCCTATTTTTATTTTTTTTAAAAACTTTTGGCTGTCTCTTTGATTTGTTCTACAAGAGTCTCATCAAAGCCATTTTCTTTATATTTATAAGACTGTTCAATAATAAGCGGATTATTAATTTTTTTAGCACCAAGAAAATTAAAAGTACCAATGATTGTCTCAGCTGGATTTGGACTTGGCAGTTCTTCTTGTTTTGAATGTGAGCTTAATATAATTTGGACATTTTCAATATTATCAAGAAGACCAATTGCTCCACCTTTTTTTGAATATTTATAAGAAAATGTACGATCAGCAAGACAAACTGCATCAAAAAAATTTTTAATCTGAGCTGAATAGCCTCAATTTATTATCGGTGATGAAATAATTACTTTTTTGGCTTGTTTTAGCTTTTCAATTCAAAAATCAGCATCAACTTCTTTTCAAAAACTTGAAAAATTTTCTGAATTTAGGGAAATTTGTCCGACTTTATAATCATTAAGATCAAATTCACTAATAATTGCATTAGGATTTTGCTCTTTGTAATGTTCAATAAAAAGTTTTGCGACATTGTTAGAAGTTGAATTTTGGTTTAAATGTGACTTTATGTATAAAACCTCTGTCATTTTTACCTCCATTTGGTTTTTATTTGCTATTTAATTAATTAAATTTTACCTTAAAAAACAATTTAAAAAAACAAAAAAAAATTATTACCAAAATTAAAATTTTCTGGTATAATAAATATACTCAATAAGAAATTAAGAATTAAAATTAGTTTGTTTTATCCCTGGCATGGCTTGTTTTTCACTCTTCTAAAATTCACTTTTTTATTTTAGTTCAATAGCTTTTTTGCATTAAATTTTAAAAAATATTTTAAAATTTAACTTTTGTATTATAATTTAGCCTTTAATGTAAAAGTTTAAATATATTATAAAAACTAGTTGAACTAGCAATTACAGGAGTAGATATGTCATTAAGTTTTTTTTCAAAGGCAAAAAAAGTTGAAAGACAAACACAAGCCTTAAAAATAATTAAAGAAACTGAGTCAGAAAATTTATCAGCAAAACAATTAAAATTAATTCGCTGAGCAAACGATACTCCACGAGTTAAAGTTGGTAAAATTCAAGACGCTAACTTACCTGGTTCGATAATAGATTTTAAAAACGTATCAAAATATTATCTTTTTGGTTCTGTTGTTACAAAAGTTTTTGCAGATATTAGTTTTAGTATTGCCGAGGGTGATTTTGCTATTTTAAATGGTAAATCCGGATCAGGAAAGTCAACAATATTGAATCTAATGTCAGGGCTTGATAGGGCAACTGAAGGTGATATAATTGTTGACTCGGTTAATTTAGCCTACCTTAAAAATTCAGAGCTTACAAAATTCCGTCGTCAAAAAGTTTCATTTATTTTCCAATCATATAATCTTCTTGGAAATATAAATGGGTATGATAATGTTCAAGTTGGCGCTTATCTTCAAGGTGATAAAACAAAACTTTTGGATATCCAGGATTTATTTACTGAATTTGAACTAGATGATATAAAATTTAAATTCCCCTCACAAATGTCCGGTGGTCAACAACAGCGAATTTCAATACTAAGAGCTCTTGTTAAAAACGCAAAAATAATTTTCGCTGATGAGCCAACCGGTGCTCTTGATGAAAATAATACAAATATAGTTTTAAGAATTCTTAAATACATTAATAAAAAATATAAAACAACAATTGTCATGGTTTCACATGATCCCCAAATGGAACCTCTTGCCGATTTGATTATCAAAATAAATAACGGAAAACTGACAACAAAACGTCAAAAATCACTCTCTTTTGAAGAATTTCTGCAAGCAAAACAAAAAACTGCTTAATTCATAGCTATTAATTTTAGAACCAAAGGAAAAAAATGAAAATATCGAAAATTTCAGTCGCCGAATCTGTTGGAAAAGGTCATCCTGATAAAATTTGTGACCAAATTGCCGACTCAATTCTTGATAAACTTTTAGATCAAGATCAAAACTCAAGGGTGGCAATTGAAGTGATGGCTTCAAATCGACTTATTATTATCGGCGGTGAAATTTCAACAACTGGCTATGTTGATTTTATCAAAACTGCTTGGGAAATTCTGTTTGAAATTGGCTATACCGAAAATGATTTTACAATAATTTCGAATGTAAATAACCAGTCAAAAGAAATTTCTAGCCTTGTAAACCGTTCTCAAAATAGTCTTGGCGCAGGTGATCAGTCGATTGTTTATGGTTTTGCGACTAATGAGACTAAAAATTTTATGCCTCTTGCCCAAAGTCTTGCCCACTCTTTGGTTCAAAAAGCTGAATTTTACCGTAAAAATGGCCAGTTTTTAGAAGCCCTCGCTGACATGAAATCGCAAGTCGAAGTTGTCTATGATCAAAACAGTCGCCCAAAAATAACTAAAATGTTAATGTCAATTCAGCACTTAAAAAATTATGACATAGCTCGCTTTCGCGACTTTGTGTTAAACAAAATTATGATTCCAACCGCCAAAGAATATGGTCTAAATTCTGATTTTAAAACTTTCATTAATCAAGCTGGAGAATTTACAATCGGCGGGCCAATTGGTGATAGTGGTCTGACTGGGCGAAAAATAATTATTGACTCCTACGGCGATGCAGCTCACCATGGTGGTGGAGCTTTTAGTGGAAAAGACTATACAAAAGTTGATCGAAGTGGAGCTTATATTGCCCGTTATATTGCAAAAAATCTAGTTGCCGCTAATTTAGCAGATGAAATTGAAATTCAACTCTCATACCAAATTGGCTCTGAATTTCCTGATTTAGTTAATATTACTTATGTTAAAAACCCTAAATTTAGCACTGATCAAATTAGTCAAATTATTAGAGATGTTTTTGATCTTCGACTTGCTAATTTAGTTAGTCAACTTGGACTGTGAAAGCCAATTTACCAAAATCTTGCAGTTTATGGACATTTTGGCCGCGATGATCTTGATCTTAGCTTTGAAAAGACTGATTATGTCGAAAAAATTCACCAATATTTATCAAAGCAAGACTGAAAAAATTAGCCCTATTTTTTTAAGATTTTTTAGCACTTTTTTCATAATTTATATTATAATTTAAGTGAATAAGTAAAACGAAGTAATTTGCAAAAGGAGATATCATGGTATTGTATTTATCAAAAAGAAAAAAAATAATTGCCCTTTCATTGCTAGGGATTTCGGTTGCTACTGCGGCTTATATTCCGAATGTTTTTTCGGGTAGTATTTTTGATCCTTTAGAAGTTTCCTATTCAACTTCTAGCCCTTCAATAGTTTTGAAAAACACCCCAAATGATGTTAATTTTTCTCCTGTGGCAAATACAAATTTTATTAATCCGCCTAAAAAACAAGATCTTCCCGAAGCACCAATTCCAAGTCCAGGCCCAAAAATAGTTGTCCCAAAACCAGTTGAAACCGTCGAGCCCCCAACAGTTAAAAAAATCGACAACCCAGTTCCTCAGACAACACCAAAAGCAAAACCAAGACCAATCTCACCAATCGTTACCCCAATTCGAACTATCGCCCGTCCAACTCCTCGTCCGGTCCAAAGAGTAAGAACAATTCAAACAGTTACTCCTCCAAGAGTCCAAGCCCAGCCGGCAACCCCTACTTTCACCCCGCCTGCTCCTACTCCTTCAGCTTCTTATCAACAAGTTGATACAACTGGAAAATATGGTCAAGCTCTCCAAAACCTTAGATTTCGAGCTTCAACTAATGTAACTACTGCTAATTCAAATATTTCAAGAATAACTGCTGAAATTAAAGAATTAGAAAGACAGCAAAATCAAAAACATGAGTCAGTTTACTGATCAGGGTCAAAAGAGGTAGGCACAGAAGAATACAACCTCCGTCTTAAAGTTTGGGATGAAAGTTATAATTACCAAATTAACCAAAAAAAATATGAACTTGAACGCCAACAATACGATTTAAAGTATCACTCTGAACGTAAGGCTCGTTTTGAACAAGGACGGCTAACTAAAGAAGAAATTGGTCTGCTTGAAAAAGGTTATACCCCCGATAGAGACACCGACGGATGAGAACCTAGAAATAACATTGTTAAAAAAGCAATTAAAGCTGATAATGCAAGAGGAATTGCACCTTATGATAGCCCATGACCAAATCAAGACTCAACAGTTTTAAGCAGCCTATCTCGCCCAGGTTGATCTGGTGGACTAAATGATCCTAGTTCTCATGTAAAAGATGGCAATTTTAACTCTGCTCTCTCAAGTGCCGGTATTCCTGGAGGTTCTAACTCAATTAGACTTATCCAATACAAGAAAAATCCCGGTAATACCGCTGGAAATAACGGTCTAACCCAATTCAAATCACTCTATCTAGACTCATCAGATCCAACTGCTTTAGCAAAATTTGATAGCATCCTTCAAAATCTAGCCAAATCCCAAAGCGACCTAAAAGAAGTTGTCCTTCAAAATGTCAAAGGCGACTACACTTCAACAATTGAACAAATTATCTCAAAACTTCCTAATTCAATTACTTCTTTGCGTCTTTTTGTTGAAGACAACAAAGGACTTGAGGCCCTTTCAAAATTAGAAAATCATAAACTTAGTGAACTCTCACTTTATTCAAATGCGCAAAAAGAAACTGGAACTTGAGCTATTAATCCTAATGGACTTAAAAATGTTGACTTTATTAAATGAGACTTTGTTGATAAGGCAAGTATAAATCTTTATAATCCTAGCGCAAAACTGCCTGGTTCAATTCGTTTTGACACCTTAAGTTGAACTAAAGAGCTAGGAAGTACTGAAAAAATCAATGAAGGACTAAAAATTGCCTTTGGATCAAAAATTAATCAACGAGTATTCCAAGGAGTTTTTGGTGGCCGTGGGGGCTATCCACCTAACCTTGATTTTTCTAAAACCGATATAAAAACCTTTAAAGATATTAACTTTGACGAGGCTAACCAAGAATTTAACCGTCAGATTTCAACATGAGAAACTGACACTGGTATCAAAGAACAAGCTAACTTTTACTTAAAGTTCCGTGATATTTCCTTTGGAATTGATTCTAATAGCGATTCTACTTCAGGATCAAACACCTACACCGTTGAGCTCGATAAATTTGATGGCCAATTCCAAAAAAGACTTAATTTTGGACCTGATGAGTTTTCAAACATTTATATTAAAGACAAGGATGGAAAACAAGTTCAGGGCGCAACTTTAGTTCTTAAAGGAAGTTTTTCTGCAAATGCCAAAGCTGATTTAGAACATTTCCTAAAAGCGGCAAACCGGGTAAATTCTTTCAGTAAAATTCAAGCTGATTCTTCATTAGCTTCCCAACTAGGTAGTTCACTTGAAGGATTGCCGATTGAAACTAAAGCGTCCTAAAAATTCTTAAAAACTTTTAAATATAAAAAAATCCACCTTTTACTATTCAAAGGCGGATTTTTTATTATAATTTAGAATATTCCTGAGTTTGCCAGTTTGCTGCCAAAAATTCACTTTTTAGTGAATATAAATATGCAAAGATACCCATAAATCAGTGTTTTTTGACCTAAAATCTTAATTTTTATTATTTTAAAATTAACCTTTTGTAAAAAAAAAAAAAAAAAAATGTTTGGTCTAGAAAAAAATTATGTTATAATAAACCTCACTAAGAATAATTAATAAATTTTGTTTTGAATTAAGGGGATTTAATTATGTTTTTTGTCATAAAAAATTAGAAAATGCGAATTTTCCGTCATATTTTTAAATATGATGCAATGCCATAAATTTAACCGTTTAGAAATCTTCAAATTTAAGGCTTTTAGTTATTGTTCTTTCAAAACTTCATATATTTTTTTAGGCTCAATGTAAGTAAAAACGAGTTTTCTATTTACATTGAGTTTAAATAGCAGTTGTATTTTTTTGTGATTTTTGTTGTTTTATCCTGAGTTTCCCAGTTTGATAAGGTAATTTCAAAAAAGCATCTGGTTTTAGGCAATTTTTTAAGTTTTTTGGTAAAAGTTAATTACAATTTTATTAGTAATTTATTAAGATATCAAATTATTGATTGTTTCCAAATAACTTTTTTCAAATTTCACGTTTGAAATTTCCTTAAAATATTTAGGTTTTTTGCCAAACAATTTGTTTACTTCAATAAAACCATCTTTATTTTGTTTTTTCATAATCTATAATTATACCATAAAATTACTTAAAATGCAATTAAATGACATTAATATAAATTAAGGTTTTACGTTCAAAAAACACTGATTTACGGGTGTTTTTTCATATTTATATTCACTAAAAAGTGAATTTTTGCCTTAAAACTGGGAAACTCGGGACGAGTTTTCTATTTACATTGAGTTTAAATAGCAGTTGTATTTTTTTGTGATTTTTGTTGTTTTATCATAAATTGATTTTTGCCAGTGTTTTAGCGTTTTAAACTAAAAAAGCAATTTAAAAATTTCATATTTTGCTTTTTAAGTTAAAAAACCATGAAAAACAAGACACTTTTTAAGATTATCTCATCAAACTGTGAAACTCGGAAGGATTGCCGATTGAGACTGAAACGCCCCAAAAAATCCTTAAAAATTTTTTGGACAAAAAGTTTTGTTTTTTTAAAAAATCATTTATAATAATTTCTAAATCTATCTAAAAACAAAATTAGCTAAAATTTAAATTCAAAATTTACCTAATTTTGTTTTTTTGTTTTTAGGAGGTAAAATGCAAATTTTTTATGTCTCAAAGCGCAAAAAATATCTAATAGGAGCAGTAGCAAGCACTATTGCCGTTAGCTTTTCCTTTGCATTAAATGAAGTAGTAAATAATTTTAACTGAGAATCTCCTTTGGTTGCTTATTCGCCAGAAGCGCCATCAATAATTCTTAAAAATATCCCAAATGACACCGCTTTTAATTCGCCAGTTACAAATTCTAAATTTATACCAGTCCAAAAACCAGAACCTAAAAAAATTGAATCAGATACCCCAGTAGTCCAGCCGCAAAAAGTTGAAAAAATCCCACCAAAAGTTGAAATTCCAAAACAAGTTAAAAAAATTGCTATTGCCACTCCTAAGCCTCAACCTGCTCCAAAAATAACAAGAAGAACAATTAGTCGAGTCGAGTCAACCGTCCCAATTCCAGCTCCAAGTGTTTCAAGAACCGCTAGCTCGCCAGTTCGTAGCACTGCAACCACTACCCAAAGAGTCCAAACTTCGCCAAGACAATCCCAATCAGTTAACGTTTCACCCGGAGCAGTTGAGCAAGCAAAAGCTAACTGGCGTTTAGGTCTTGCTGCTTCAACACGAAGAACTGAGGCAAATATTGCCGCACGGGTAGCTGAAATTGCCGAACTAGAGCGTCAGTTAAAACATGAATTTAACCGTTATTACCCTAATGGTACCGAAGAGCAAAAAAAAGTATTTGAAGAAAGTCTAAGATACCAAATTTGAGTAGCAAATAATTATAAAACTAGAGAAGATAATTACTTAAAATTTTTAAAACAACAAGAAAAAGAAGGACCAAAATTTACTGATGTTGAATACAAATTAATTGAGCGTGGAATGACTGTTGATACTAATGACCATCACGGCTGAGTTTTTGTAAATCCTGATGACAATCCAATCACAGGAAAAAATGGACTTTATCGTCAACGAAACCAAAATCGTCTTTTAAGTAATGAAGGTTGAGTTCAACGTAACCCACACGGAATTGCTAATCAAAACTATGATGGATGAGATAAAGCCGATATTTCTTCTAATAGTGAGTGAAAAACCGAAATTGACAAAGTTGCTGGTTCAGGTTCTGGATCAATAAAAGTTTACCAATACACTCAAAACGCCCAAAATAAACATAAAGCTGTAAAATCCCAAATTATTGCCGTTTCAATTGATGCAAATGACAAAAATGCTTTTGAAAAATTCCAAGAATTTTTAAAATCAAATGTTGGTAATAAAATTGATGCTGTTGTTCTTAAAAATGTTGGCACAAAAAATAAAGACCAAAATATTGACAAAATTTTAGCTGCCTTACCAAATAATGTCCAAAAACTAACTTTATTTTTAGATGACCAAAAAGCAATAAATGGCCTTTCAGCACTTCGAGGCAAAAAACTTAAAGAATTAGAACTCTATTCTAATGAAAAAGCAATCGCTGATAACTGAGCAATTAATCCAAATGCCGTTGCCGATGTTGATTTTATTAGTTTTGATTATAATAATGCCGCCGATTTTCATAAAAACACACCTGATGAGCAAATTCCTGGATCAATTTTATTTGACACACTCCGTTGAGATAAAGGAGATGATGCAACTAAAATCACCGAAGGTTTAAAATTAGCTTTTGGATCAAAAATTTACCAACGTCCATTTCAAGGTCGCCATGGTGGTAAAGGTGGTTATCCGCCAAAACTAGATTTTTCTGAAACAAATATTAAAACAATTAAAAACCTTAAATTCGACGAGATTGACCAAATTTTTAATGATAACATTAAAAATTGAAAAGAAGATAAATATGCATCTCAAGACTATGAAGGCTTTAAAAAGCTAAGATTTACCGATATTTATTTTGCCGCCGATAGTAATTCTGCATCTAGCACTAATTCAGGTCCAACTTTTTCAGCCAATGTTTCAGACTTTGAAGGCTCAAAATACACTGACAAATTAAGTGGAATTTCTGAGCGTTATGGCAATCCTTCTGGGCGAATTTATTTTCGTGATCAAACTGGTCAAAATCAGCAAAATGTTACATTTAATATAAGCGGAAATCCAAACGAAGATGCAAAAGAACAACTCAAAGCCTTTGTTGAATCAGTAAATAATGCCTATCCTTTTAGTAAAATTGTTGTTGATTCAGAACAAATTAAACAAGATTTAATTAAGTTCTATCAAGAAAAAACTAAAGACCCAAGACAAAAAGAAGCATCAAAAGGTAAATTTGCCTTGCGTGAAATAAGCGTTAAATCCTCTTCATCTTAATTTAGATTGCTAAAAATTTTTAAATAAAAAAATCCAACTTTTACTATTTAAAGGTGGATTTTTTATTATAATTTAGAATATCTAAAGGATCAATTAATGAATAAAAAGCCAAATATACCCCTAGTTAAATTCAAAAACTTCAACACAGTTTGAATCAGTGATCAAGTTAAAAATTTATTCGAGATTTCCCGTGGCCAATCACTAACCAAAAACCAAATAAAAACTAAACCTGTAGAGAGAGAGAGAGAGAGAGAGCGGCTACATCTACCCGGTTTATTCATCGCAAACAGAAAATCAGGGGATTTTAGGCTATTATAACGAGTTTTTAGCTGAAAATGTAATAACTTGGACTACCGCCGGTGCAAAGGCTGGAGCTGTTAATTTTCGAAAAGTCAAATTTTTTGCAACAGGTTCTTGTGGAATACTTTCTTCAAAAAAATACCTTGAAAACGAATTTTTTGCCATTGCAATTGGATTGCAAACCAAAAAAAATGTCACAAATGGTATTATTCCTTCGCTAAAAATTATCGATATGGCTCAAATCGAGCTAAATTTCACTACTGATATTAGCGAGCAGCAAAAAATTTCCCAATTTTTTGAGACTTTTGAAAACCTAGCTAACAAACTTGAAGAAAAAATTAACCTTTTAAAAGATGTTAAAAACACTCTTACTAAAAAAATGTTTACTGATCTAAGTTCAGATTTTCCTTTAATTAGATTTAAAGGCTTTAGTAAGTCATGAAAAACTGAGCAAATTAGCGATCTTTTTCAAAGTTATAAAAATAAAAATTCAAATAATTTAAAGCTTATAAGTTATTCAGTTTCAAATAAACTTGGATTTGTAAGTCAAAAACAACTATTTAAAAAAGGTGGAAAAGCTGTTTTTGCAAATAAAGACAACTCACAAATAATCACAAAAAATTCCTTTGCTTTTAATCCATCAAGAATTCAAGTTGGGTCTCTTGCTTTATATAAAAACTCTATGCCTGGATTAATCAGTCCGATGTATGAAGTTTTTAGGCTCAAAAAAGACTATAATTCTGATTATTTTTTAATTTGATTTAAAACTGAAATTTTTAAAAAATTGATGCTAAAAAGTACAAATAAATCTGTTAGACATATTTTTCGGCTTAATGAAATTGAAAAATATTTTATAAAAGTTGCTGATACTGTTGAGCAAGAGAAAATTGCACAACTTTTTGAAACTTTTGACTCACTAATTGTTGCTTATGAGCAAAAAGCTGAGTATTTTAAAAATTTAAAAACAAGTTTTATCACTAAAATGTTTGTTTATTAACTAATTTAAGGGATTTGTTTACTTTTTTTTTTTTTTTGTTAAAATTTTTTATTGAACACATAGGAGGAAAGGTGACGAAAAGTACAATCACTAAAAAACTACTAACTAAAAAAAATATTTTTCTTTTAGGGCTAAGTACTATTGCTGGTGGAGTAATTATTGCCACTCCGCTACTCGTTTTTGCAAATTTAGAACTAAAAAACCCCCGAATTGACGTGCAAAACCAAGCAAAATCAATTTCTTTTATTAGTATAAAGGATAAATATTTAAATGCTAATTCAGACTATTTAGATTTAAAAAAGAAACTTTTGAACGACGATAACACCAAAAAAACTGACATTGATTTAACAGATTTTTTTGATTTTTACCAGACCAATAACTCTAGCATTCCCGTTAATTTTTCAACCGATCATAATTGAAAACCTTTCAAATTGGAAATTTTTGATATCAAACCTGACGATAATGAGCAAACATTCGAGGTTTTTTGGCGAGTTTCACAAAAATTAGATGACAATAAAACAGCAATTTCTGACTTATTTAAACAAAAAGTTGCTTATAATTATGTCCCAGATTATTCACTTTCTAATTTTTCAACTTATTCAGAAGACCAACTCAAGAAATTAAGACCTTACACAGATAGTGAGGTTAATTTTTCATTTAAAAAAGAATTGACAAAGCTAATTTCAGTTGAAGATTTTCAAAAAGAAGTTAATAGCGCAAAAAATGACGCCGAGGCTAGAGAAATTATTAACAAATATTTCAACCTGGATGAAACAATTTCAGAAATTTTTAGCAATAAAAGCTTTTACTTTGAATCTGACAGTGGTATTAAAAAACCTCGCTATGATATAAATTTGGTAAAAGATCAAATTATAACTGATCGATATTTAGTAAAAACAGCAACGCCTGGGGTTTATAAATTGACCTTTGTTGCCCAGTTTTCTTTTGATTTTTCAAAAGAAATTGCAGCTGATATCAACAAGGATTCCAAATTTTTCCTTACAACTCAGCTCAATTTAAGTAATTCTTTCCTTGATAAGTCAATTAGTGATGATATTGTTTTAAGTGAATTTTCTGACAGTGATTATTTTGCAATAGATAATTTCAGTCAAAATAATTCAACTTTAATTACAGGGTGAGATTTTCTAAATTATTATAATAATGAAATTTTTGCAACCAAAGAAAAGCGCGCTGATTTTCTTAATTCACTTATTGAAAAAATTGTAAAAACACCGCTGATATCAAAAATTAGATTCCAAAATAAACTAGAAAATTTAAATTTTAACCAAATTTCAAAATTTTTAGATCTTCAAATAAAACTAGATACTGAACAAGTTAATTTAGATTTTAAAGATAACAGTGTTGTTGCACAAATTAATGGCGATATTGTTGTAAAAGATAAGAGAAACGATAAAATTGTTGCTACAAAAAAATTTTCACAAAGTATTAAAAATTTTGAAATATTAGCTCAAAATGATCCTGATTTTGCAGCTTCAGTTAATAAAAGCAGTTTGACTATTGAACCAAAAGTCCAAGAATTTGTTAGAAAAGAAAATCAACAAGGAATTCCAAAAGAGGAATTATTAGTGCTAATTCAGTCAAATAATTTCGATAAATTAAAAAAAGTTCTTCAAAATTCCCGTTATTATGGCTTTAGATTTGACGAAAGCCAATTAAAATCAATGGTTGATAGTTATAATTTGCCAACCGTTGAAGATTTAATTAAAAACTCAAATCTTGATGATGCAGCCTCTAAAGGTATAACATCAATTTCTTCTAATTATTTTAATAGTGATGAGAAAATTTCACAATTTTTGTCATTTTTATCAAAACAAGACATTAGTTTTGTCGCAAAATATTGATTTGATTATCTTAAACATTTTGGATTAATAAAATCTGAAACAAACTGGCCAGAAAATTCTGACAGTAATGAATTATTTAAAAAATTAAGTGAAATTGAAATTAAACCTACAAAGCAACCACGCGGTCAAATTGGTGAAGAAGAAGCTGAGTTAAAAGTTTGACTTTTTTCATTTAATTATGGTTTTTTAAATACTGATAAACCTCTTGAAAATGCTTTTTATATTAATAATGAGCTTAAAAATACTCTTAATTTAATGAAAACAAATTCATCTTTTAGTCCTGAATATTTTATAAAACAGATCGAATTACACGCAAAACAAATCAGTAACGCTGATTTTGCTCAGCTAGACAATAAAAATAATATTGAAAATCTCACCGATTTTCTCGCTGCTTTTTATTCATTAACCTATTTAAAACAAATGAATCAAAAACTTTTTACTGGTAATTTTGGTGAGGATTTTAATTACAAAATTCAGTTTAGCCTGGAACCTAATTTAACAAATGTCGATGCTTTAGAAAAGCCAAATGATGAAAAATTAAAAGTAAAATATTGATATAATATCGGTCCAATTGACAAAAACGGCGATTTAGTTAGCGTTATTTATCAAACAAAAAAAGCAGAAATTGAACTAAAAATCAACCCTGAAAATAAACTTTTGAGTGATGAAGTTGATAAATTAGATGAAATAGCCTCAACTTTTTCACCAAATTCACAAATAGTTATCTTAAGCAAACAAGACCTTGAGGATTTAAAATCTCAAATCAATCTCGCTATCTCAACAAAGGAAGGTGAGCCAGTATCTGTTGATAAGCAAGTCGAAAAACTACCTTTTAGTAGTTATTTAACCTTTCAACACAAAGATTTAGGCTTTTATGCAATAAAAAAAGCTAAAGAAAATCAAACAACAGACACAACATCACAAACTACCAACACTGACATTACCGGCGTACTTGAGAAAATTCCTAACACTGGAAGTCGGGTTCAATATAATTTATTTTTATATCTTTATGATAAAAATAATCCTAAAATTCTCTCAAGTCAACCTATCCGCGTGATTATCTTGGAGCATACAAGTTCTCTATTATTAAAAAAGTAAACTTATAAAGGAAATTATTATGAAAAAGCTTAAATTAAATCATATAATTTTTGCAATTATTGGAGTTAGCGCCGTCGTTAGTATTTCTGCCAGTGTTCCGTATTTAGTCTCCTTACAGTCAAAAAATTACAATTCAAAATTATCCGAATTTGACGAAAAACTAGCTAATGCTACAAATTTAAATGTTAATTCAGAGTTTAACACGACTGAATTTGACAGTTTAGTTGCTAATTTAAAACTTAAGTCAAAATTTGCTAAAAAATTAAGTGCTTCTGATGCACTAAATTTGCATTTTGATAAGGCATACAATTTTGACTTAAATAATGCAATTGACTTTAGTCAAATTAGTCAGAAATATCCAGATTTCAATTTCAGATTGGTTGTTCCTAGAAGTCAATCTGAAGTAAAAATTGAGTCAAATAAAATAAAAAATCTTGCTGTTAATATTTCAAATTCAAGTAAAAGTATAAATTATACAGCAAGTTTTGATTTAGATTTTTCGGATCAAGACAAAACCTTGAATTTTTCAGCTGAGAATTTGAACGCATCAATTAGTCTTCTAAATCAAAAATTTTTAGAAGGAAAAACCGCAACCGAAATTGCTATTTTGTTTTATAATGAATTTAAGGAAAATTTTGAAAAAACAAAAAATTCAAGTTCAGCACTATTTGCAACATTTTCTAAATTTGGCGGAATTTCATTCAACATAAATTCTGAACCGGTTTTTGTTTTTCCTTCCAATTTTGAAATAAAACCTGAATTGCAACAAGAAAAATTAATTTTTACAAATATTGATGACGTTAATAACAAAATTGACTTAGCATTAAGCTTATTTGATAAAAAAACACAAAAAAGTAGCAAATTAACACTTAATTTTGTTGATGTACCTAAAAAGACTGACCAAAAAAAATCTTCTGAATTATTAAAAATTTTCAAGAAAAATTATAAATTTAACTCAACTATTTCGAAACATTTAGCACAAAACAAGCTTAGTGTATCAGAATATTTTGCCCAAAATCCTCAAAATTTAAATCTTGAGCAGTTTAATTCTTGATTTACTTTAAATTCAAGTGAAAATTCAACTGAAAACACTGCTGAAAATAAAACATTTCTAGAAGAAATTAAAGATTTAATCCCTAATTTTAGCCCAAAAAGTGTGGCTTTTTCAGTAAAAGAAAACAAAAATAATCCTAAAAATTCTAATATTGTCAATGTTGGAATAAATATTGAAGGTAATTTTACTGAAGAAACATTACTTCCTTTAGGTCTAAAACTTGGCGAAAATAATACTTATACTTTCAATTTTGAACTAGAATTTGATGCAAACGAAGAAATTTATGGCGCATATTTTAAAAATGCAATTGAGAGCTTTGATCAACAAGGATCAGAAAATATTGACAATTTAACCTTTGAAATCAAGAAAGACTTGCCAATTACAGTTTTTGCTTCAACAATTGATGATAAAATCCAACCTTTTTTAAATAAACCTTACGATATAAAAAATATAACAACACAACTAACTCCTTTTTTCGATGCTCTTAATTTTTTTGCAACAAAAAGTAATAAAATTAATAAAACTCCAATAGTTTCAAGTGCTGATAAGGGTGCCGAACAGACTACTGAGCAGAGCACTGAAGGTTCAGAAGCTTCTACACCTGTTGATACAAATGCTGGCGCTTTAGCTACCTTATTCCAAGATCCGCCATCAAGCCCACCCGCTTCTCCAAACCCAGATCCAACCCCTCCTTCAAGTCCAGATACAGCTCAAACTCCCCCAGCTCTAGCTCCAGATACAACCACCCCTTCAAGTCAGCAATTTTTAGGAGATTACCTAAGAAAACTCCTTGAAAATCTTGAAAAATCTGATTTGCCTGAAGGCACTTCCATTTATTTTTCTAGAGATCATCAAGATGAGACCTATGAAATTGATCTTAAAATTAAAACCCCTAATGGAGTTGAGAGAAATTTAACAATTGAACTTGATAATGTAAATGAAGAAAATAAACTTTATAAATCTTTTTCTGATACTGTCAAAACTCACCTATTTTTAGATTGAAAAACTAATATTGAAACAGAAGAACAATCTTTAGAAGACGGTCAAAAACAACAAGTTGTAAAATCAATTTCAGCTGTCAATAATCCGAATTTTAGATTTAAAGCAAATGAAGCACCTTCAAAAATATCAAAAGAAAAAGTCCATGTTGATGAACAAGAACAAGGTATTTATCTAGCTGAAGGTGGAATTTCCTTGGAGAATGATTCAAACAGCGACACTGGTCTAAAATTAGAAGACGGCACTTCTTTGCTTTACGCTTTTAAACCGAAAAAATTGCCCAAAATAGATTTCTTCCAATATTTTTTACTAAAAACAGGCGAAGAAGACAATGATTTTAACTTAGTTATTGAAAAGGAATTATTTGTCCAAGGTGTTTTTAAAATTGGTGCTGAATTTTCTAAACCTAAACCTAAGCAGCCTAATCATATAAGCTTTGATATCAATAAAGCAGGATTTCAAAGAACATATAATGGTGAATTTAAATTTACACCTAAATTTGAAAATGGAGAAAATAAGTCAACCCTAGAAATCATACCAAAAAATCCTCTTTCATCTCTTCAAGATTTTCTTAATAATTCTAGATCCACTATTATTTTACGTGTAGATATTGAAAAAAAAGATAGCAAATCAGTTATGAAAATGAAGTTTTATTCTAGCGAATCTGACGATGCTAAAAAACCGATTTTCACCTGAGAACTCGAAATACCAAAAGATGCAAAATTAAATTTTAAAAAAGGTTTTACTTTTGGTACCACTAAATCAGAAAATCAGAAGAGCCTCAACGAAAAGGAAAGATCTGAAACCGGAATCACCTTTAAAGGTTTTGTTTTATTTAACACACCTCAATCTGAAGAAGAATATAATAAACTTTTTGAAAAATTTAGATCCGAATATCTCTAATCACAAATTTAATTATAAAAAAACCTCGTTTTTACGAGGCTTTTTTATAATTAAGCAACCAAATTTAGACCAAAACAAAATAAATTAGTAGAAAGAATTAACAAAAATGGTACAATCAAAATCATAGATAAAAATTAGTTGTCTGAATTTTTTCTGCTAATTTTAAAAAAAGAAAAAAATTGCTTGGTCTAAAATAAAATTATGTTACAATTAACTTCACTTAAGAATAAATTAATAAATTTTGATATTGAATTAAGGGGGACCTATTATGTTTTTTGCCTAAAAAAATCAGAAAATGCGAATTTTCCGTTATGTTTTTAAATATGATGGAATGCCTTAAATTTATCCGTTTAGAAATCTATAAATTTAAGGCTTTTAATTATGGCTCTTTCAAAACTTCACATATTTTTTAGGCTCGATGCAAATAAAAACGAGTTTTCTATTTGCATTGAGTTTAAATAGCAGTTGTATTTTTTATGATTTTTGTCAGTGTTTTAAACTAAAAAAGCAGTTTAAATATTTTATAACTTTGCTTTTTTAGCTAAAATTTTAGCTTTTTTAGTTTACTTTCTTTGATTAATAAGCAGATTTTTTTCACGATGGTCAGATTTAAAATTCAGTGTTTTTGCTTTGATAGTTATTTTTCCTGAGTTTGCCAAAAAAGTTAAAAAAGTCACTAAAACCTAAACTCGGACAAAAAAGCCAACACCTTAGTGTTAATTTTTTTTGTCCCGGTTTATCTGTTAGACATATTTTTCGCCTTAATGAAATTGAAAAATATTTTATAAAAGTGGCTGATACTGTTGAGCAAGAAAAAATTGCCAAGCTTTTTGAAACTTTTGACTCACTAATTGTTGCTTATGAACAAAAAGCAGAATATTTTAAGAATTTAAAAACAAGTTTTATCACAAAAATGTTTATTTATTAACTAATCTAAGGAATTTCTTTCCTTTTTTTTTTTTTTTTTTTTTTTTAAAATTTTTTACAGAAAACATAGGAGGAAAGGTGACGAAAAGTACAATCACTAAAAAACTACTAACTAAAAAAAATATTTTTCTTTTAGGGCTAAGCGCTATTGCTGGTGGAGTAATTATTGCCACTCCGCTACTCGTTTTTGCGAATTTAGAACTAAAAAACCCCCGAATTGATGTGCAAAACCAAGCAAAATCAATTTCTTTTATTAGTATAAAGGATAAATATTTAAATGCTAATTCTGACTATTTAGATCTAAAAAAGAAACTTTTGAATGACGATAACACTAAAAAAACTGACATTGATTTAACAAATTTTTTTGATTTTTACCAGACCAATAACTCTAGCATTCCTGTTAATTTTTCAATCGATCATAATTGAAAACCTTTCAAACTAGAAATTTTTGATATCAAACCTGATGATAATGAGCAAACATTCGAGGTTTTTTGGCGAGTTTTACAAAAATTAGACGACAATAAAACAGCAACTTCTGACTTATTTAAACAAAAAGTTGCTTATAATTATGTTCCAGATTATTCACTTTCTAATTTTTCAACTTATTCAGAAGAACAGCTCAAAAAATTAAGACCTTACACAAATAGTGAGGTTAATTTTTCATTTAAAAAAGAATTGACCAGGTTAATTTCAGTCGAAGATTTTCAAAAAGAAGTTAATAGCGCAAAAAATGACACCGAAGCTAGAGAAATTATTAGCAAATATTTTAACCTTGATGAGACAATTTCGCAAATTTTTAGCAATAAAAGCTTTTACTTTGAGTCTGAAAGTGGTATTCAAAAACCTCGCTATGATATAAATTTGGTAAAAGATCAAATTATAACTGATCGATATTTAGTAAAAACTGCAACTCCAGGGGTTTATAAATTAACCTTTGTTGCCCAGTTTTCTGCTAATTTTTCAAAGGAAATTGCCGCTGATTTTAACAAGGATTCCAAATTTTTCCTTACTACTCAGCTCAATTTAAGTAATTCTTTCCTTGATAAGTCAATTAGTGATGATATTGTTTTAAGTGAATTTTCTGACAGTGATTATTTTGCAATAAATAATTTTAGTCAAAATAATTCAACTTTAATTACAGGATGAGATTTTCTAAATTATTATAATAATGAAATTTTTGCAACTAAAGAAAAGCGCGCCGATTTTCTTAATTCACTTATTGAAAAAATTGTCAAAACACCACTAATATCAAAAATTAGATTCGAAAATAAACTAGCAAATTTAAATTTTAACCAAATTTCAAAATTTTTAGATGTTCAAATAAAATTAGATACTGAACAAGTTAATCTAGATTTTAAAGATAACAATGTTGTTGCCCAAATTAATGGTGATATTGTTATAAAAGATAAAAGAAATGATAAAATTGTTGCTACAAAAAAATTTTCTCAAAGTATTAAAAATTTTGAAATATTAGCTCAAAATGATCCTGATTTTGCAGCTTCAGTTAATAAAGGCAGTTTGACTATTGAGCCAAAAGCCCATGAAACTGTTGCAAAAGCTAATCAAAAAGGAATTCCAAAAGACGAATTATTAGCATTAATTCAGTCAAATAATTTTGAAAAATTAAAGAAAGTTCTTCAAAATTCCCGTTATTATGGTTTTAGATTTGATGAAAGTCAATTAAAATCAATGGTTGATAGTTATAATTTACCAACTGTTGAAGATTTAATTAAAAACTCAAATGTTGATGATGCAGCCTCTAAAGGTATAACATCAATTTATTCTAATTATTTTAATAGCGACGAGAAGATTTCGCAATTTTTGTCATTTTTATCA